>JAHAYB010000504.1 GCA_018384835.1 Comamonas sp. | reverse complement strand
GGGCGGGGGGTACACCCAAAACCCCCAAAAGGGGGGTTATGGGGGTTTTGGGGGCAGGGGTTGGCCGCATTTCTGAAAAATGCACGGAGGTTTCGGGGGTTTTGGGGGTAGGGTTTGGCTGGATTTCTGAAAAATGCGCTTGTGCTTTTTGCATCCACTTATCCATTTTTCTGGCCTTTGGCTTTGGGGTTTATGAGGTAGCGAGTGGTGGGGCGGCCTCCTTCTTTGTCCGCATCGTCAACAGCAAGCACCCAGCCAGCGGCCTCTAGGATGGTTAGGGCGGTATCAGCTTGGGCGGCGGTCTTGATGCCGCGCCATCCCTTTTTCCATACGTCGCGGGCGGTGAAGTTGTCGGCTAGCTTGCCTTCGCTAATGCGCCTAGCTAGGAGGTTGGCCGCGTCAACTCTTGCGCTTTCAACCAGGCCATAAATGCGGCGGGCATGGCCTTCTAGGTAGCTGCACCAGGCGGCAGCGCGTAGGGCGCTATCAATCTTCACTTCACCAGTCTGACCCGATGCCAGGTGCAAAATGAGTGCCAGGGCGCAGAACAACTTTTCATACTTGGCCAGGTGCTGCGCCATGATGGGGCTGGCCTCGTTGGGAATGCGCTGGGTGTTGAGGTCGGTTGACCATTCGATAAATACCTCTTGAGCCGCATCGTCAAAGGCGAAATAGGGCAGGCTGGTAAATTCATCGGGCGCGGTGGCTCCGTCTTGCAGGGGGTCGAAGCTGGCCAGGTGCTCGAATAGGTCACGCATGGCTTCGCGTGCGCCTTTGACGGGGTAGCGGTCAACCCAGCGCCATGCTGGTTGCTCTGGGTACACCATGACCTGAAAGCGTTGGATGCGGCCATCGTTGTCCATGCTGTCGGTGATGGCGGCTAGGTAGCGCTCTAGCAGGTCGGGCTGTATGCCGCCAAACACGGATAGGCACAGCGTGGGGATGTGCAGGCTGCCGCGCTGTATGCGGTCCACGGAAAAGCTGCCTGTGCCGTTCCAAGCCTCTAGGTAGAACGCTCTGTCGCCTTCGCGGCCTTCTTTTTCCCAGCTTGCCAGCAGCCCCATGAGTTCGTCGCGGTACACCAGCAAGCCTTGCGGATTGTTAGCCAGGATGTCGCCTAGCTTTTCTACGGTGCTGTCGTTGGATTTGAAGCGGCGGGCATGGGGTTCTTTGGGCTTGGCCAGGGTGGCCATGTCGTTCTGGGCAGCCAGCATGGCGGCGCTGTCGCCTTTGCCTTTGGCGGCTTTTTTCATGCTGTCTTTTATGACGGCTTGATGGACTTCGTAGGCGGCTAGTTCGGCTGCGTGGGCTTGTTGCTGCCCTGCCAGGGCTTCATGCTCTTTGGCCTCTAGGCGGTCAAGAAAGCGCAGCACTACACCTGTTGACGGGCTTTTCTTGGCGCTGGGTTCGCCCACGACTGCGCCGAAAAGATTGGGGGTCACAAGCCAATCGTCGCGGCGCTTGGGTTTGAGGGCGGCGCTTGTTCCAATGATGGAACCCAAGGCCACGATTAGAGCGGCTGCCACGTAGTCAGGGGCGGCGCTCATGCGGTCTGCTTCATCCATAACGAACTCTGCCAGGGTGGGGGGGAGCAGGGTTTTAGCGTCAAAGGCTGGGGCGCGGGGTAGTTCTTTGATGATGGGGGCAGGGTCAGGCCAGTAGTGCGGGGGCTGCTGCACCTCTTCCAGCGGCGTAAAGATGGGGGCGGCCAATGGGGGTGATGCTGGCTCACTGCTTGGCTGCTTGCGGCGCAGTAGGGCGTTAGGGTGTAGCTTGAGGGGTGGGGCTAGTTCGTTCATAGCGGCGCGGGTTTGAGCCAGGCGCTTTTCTTTATGGGGGTCAAACATGGTGATTACATCCTTGCTAGGTGTGTGATACGGCCA
>JAHAYB010000492.1 GCA_018384835.1 Comamonas sp. | reverse complement strand
GCCAGCCCCAGGTAATGCGCTAAAGAGGAGTTGGGCATGGCCTGGGTATCAGGAAACACAATGCCCATGGGCAGGCGCTCCACCCCCTGCATAAAGCGCTGGGCAAAGTTGCGGCGCATGGATGCGTCATACACCGCCAGCCGGGGGTGAAAGTGCTGGCCGCGTGCGCCTCGGCCTGTGGTTCCGCTGGTCATGAACACGCGCTCATCAGGCAGGGGCGGCTGGCAGCGCAGCTCTAAAGCCTTGAAAGCATCAATCGGCACGGCAGGAATATCACGCCAAGTTTTGACCTGGCGCGGGCGCACGCCCAGCCCTTGGCAGTACTGGCGAAAGGGCTGGTTCTGGCTGTATTGGTAATGAAACAGGCGCAGCGCCAAGGCGTTGAACTGCGCATCGCTGCCCGCGTCTTGGGGGTTGGGATGGTGGATGAAGGCCAGAATGTCTTGCTCTAGCGCTTCTATGCTGGGCGGCGTGGTGGCCATGTGCTGGTGCATACAAAAAATTCTTTCACGAGACTATCTCAGCGCGGCTGCGCACTCTAGAGCAAGCGGGCATCCTACCTGAGAGAGGGTATCTTCTTTGCAGAGGGGTATAGCAGCAGCGGGTGCAGGGTGCAAAGGCTTGCTTCCCGTAAAATCACGCCCTTTTGCTTATTGCTGGCCTATTGCAGGCTCATTGCTCACCAGCGCCTGTTGGCGCTCAGAAGGTTATCTGTGTCTTACTTAGAAGAAACGCGCCGCCGCCGCTCCTTTGCCATCATCTCCCACCCGGACGCGGGTAAAACCACGCTGACGGAAAAGCTCTTGCTGTTTTCGGGCGCGATTCAGATTGCCGGAGCGGTCAAAGGGCGCAAAGCCAGCCGCCACGCTACCAGCGACTGGATGGAGATTGAAAAGCAGCGCGGTATTTCGGTGGCCTCCAGCGTGATGCAGATGAGCTACCGCGACCACGTTATCAACCTGCTGGACACTCCCGGCCACAAAGATTTCTCGGAAGACACCTATCGCGTGCTGACGGCGGTGGATTCGGCGCTGATGGTGATTGATGCAGCCAACGGTGTGGAAGAAATGACCCGCCGCCTGATTGAAGTCTGCCGCCAGCGCGATACGCCCATCATCAGCTTCGTCAACAAACTAGACCGCGAAGTGCGCGACCCACTAGACATCCTGGACGAAATCGAGCGCGAACTAGGGATGCCCTGCTGCCCCATCACCTGGCCGGTAGGGCAGGGCAAAAACTTTGGCGGCATCATCGACCTGCGTACACAAAGCATGACGGTATTTGAAGCCGGTAGCGAAAAACGCCCCCAAGATTTTGAAATCATCCCGCTGACCGAAACCGACAGGCTGCGCCAGCGCTTTGGCCAGCGTTTCGACGATGCGCTGGAAGCCATGGAACTGGCCGTAGGCGCGTCGGCGCAGTGGAGCCACGAAGATTTTCTGGCCGCCAAACTCACCCCGGTGTTCTTTGGTTCTGGGGTGAACAACTTTGGTGTGCAAGAGGTGCTGAACGCTGTGGTGGATATGTCGCCCCCACCGGGCAAGCGCATTGCTTACCGCGAGGTCAACCGCCAGCGCGAGGAAGTCACTATTGCGCCCGAGGACAAGAGCTTTAGCGG
>JAHAYB010000524.1 GCA_018384835.1 Comamonas sp. | reverse complement strand
GTGCAGCGGCAGGGGCGTTGCTGGCTGCCGTGAAAGCCGCAGGGGCAGGGATTCATGGCAGCAATTAGTTGAAAGCGGGCGGGAAACTCGCTACTCATGGCTGCGCGGGCAATGGTGATGTGGCCGTTTTCCAGCGGTTCGCGCAAAGCCTCCAGGGCGCTGCGGGCAAACTCAGGAAACTCATCCAGAAACAACACCCCCTGATGCGCCAGAGAAATCGCCCCTGGCCGTGGTGGTGAGCCGCCGCCCACCAAGGCCACGGCGCTGGCCGTGTGGTGCGGTGCGCTGGTGGGGCGCTGCCCCCATTGCGCTAGGTCAAAGCGACCGGCTAGGCTGGCGACGGCAGCGCTTTCTAAGGCTTCTTGCTCTGTCATGGGCGGCAGCAGCCCAGCAAAGCGCTGCGCCAGCATGGATTTGCCCGCCCCCGGTGGCCCCACCAGCAGCAGGCCGTGGCCGCCCGCAGCGGCAATCTCTAGCGCCCGTTTGGCCTGGATTTGGCCTTTGACATCCAATAAATCCGCCCCCTGCCATTGGGGCTGGCTGCTGGCCGGCTGCATACGCTGCCAACCTTCAGCAGGCTCACCATCCGGCGGCTGCAAGTGTGGGGGCAGAAACTGCGCCACCACGTCTAGCAAATGCGCTGCGCCGTAAATCTGCGCTTGGCGTGCCAGGGCGGCCTCGCGGGCGCTATCGGTGGGCAGCACCACGCGCTGACCCTCGTCGGCACGCAGCCCCGCTACCAAGCCACCGCGCACCGGGCGCAATGCGCCAGACAGTGACAGCTCCCCAGCAAACTCCCAGCCTTGCAGTGCCTGGGCATCAATCTGCCCACTGGCAGCCAGAATCCCTAGGGCGATGGGCAGGTCAAAGCGCCCCGAATCCTTGGGCAAATCCGCCGGAGCCAGGTTGACGGTAATGCGCTTATTGGTCGGAAACTCCAGCCCGCTATTGGTGATGGCACTGCGCACCCGCTCGCGTGCTTCTTTGACCTCTACATCGGCCAACCCCACCAGGGTAATGCTGGGCAGGCCATTGGCCAGATGCACCTCTACAGTCACCGCCGGGGCTTGCAAGCCCAGCAGGGCGCGGCTTTGAACACAGGCAAGCGTCATGGCTGGCATCTCCTTGATAGTTTTTATGGGTGAAGTGGCAAATGTAGAGGGGTTTGGGGCGCTCAACCAGGGGGCGTGGGTGAGTGTGCAGATTTTTATTTATGCAGGCTGCCCCTGGCTGCAACTATCCGTCTCTTTCTTATACTGATGCTTGCAGTGTATTCAAAATGGGGGGCGCAGATGTTTCGTTGGCTGACAGGCTTGAGCTTGGTAAAAAAATTTTTCATCCTAGGCGCTATCGTCGCGGTGATGCTGGCTTTCCCCTTGGGTATGTACTTGAGCAACACCTTGCAAGAAGTGCAAAAAGCACAGCGCCAAGCCCAAGGCATTCCGGCTTTGATGAGCTTGAACCGCATCATGGAGCACCTCCAAATCCACCGTGGTCTCTCTGCGGGGATGCTGGGCGGCAATGCGCAACTGGCCGAGCGCCGCCCCAGCGCACGCGATGCCGTCAACCAAGCACTGGCGCAGACCCAGCAAATCCTTGCCAGCACCCAAGCCCCGCAAGCCCAGCAAGAGCAACTGCAAGCCTTGCAACAGCGCTGGCAGCAACTAGAGCAGGCGATTGCTAACCGTACCTTGACCATGTCGCAAAGTTTTGCCCAGCACACCGCCTTAGTCTCAGAGCTGCTGCTGGTGAACGAGTTTTTGCTGGTCGCCTACTACCTGCACACCACTGAACACCCAGACAACCAAGCCCTACTGCAAGCCACCTTGGTACATGCGCCCATGCTGACGGAGAAAGTCGGGCAGTTACGCGCCGTAGGCTCTGGCTTTTTGGCTAACCGCGCTATCACCGTGGAAGGGCGTGGCCAAGTGGGCGCTTTGCTGGGGCAGATTACCGAGCTGCAACAAATGGGTGGACGCTCTTTAATGCGAGCCATGCAGCTCAACCCCGCGTTTCAGCAAAATCTGGCCGAGCAGGTGCAAGTGGCCAACAACCTGCTCACGTCTAGTGTGCTGATTGCTCGCCAAGAGGTGCTAGAGAGGGATGTGCTGCAATTTCCGCCGCCCGAGTACTTCGACCTGATGACGCGCACCATTAGCACCGTCAATAGCGTGCGCGTAACCGGCGCAGAGTATTTGAGCGAGCGCTTGCTCACTGCTGCCAACCAGCGGCGCAACCAGTTTGTACTCATTTGCCTGGCCTTGACCGCTGGGCTGGCCTTGATGGTGGGCTTGGCGGTGGTGTTTGTGCGCTCCATTACCGTGCCCATGCGCCAAGCCATTGATTTGGCCTTGGCCGTGGCGGATGGCCAGCTCAATGGGCATGACCAGCCCACTGACCAGCGCAAAAACAGCGAAGTCGCAGCCTTGATTGCCGCCCAGCAGCAAATGCGCTCACGCCTGCGCCCCATCGTGCAGCAAGTGCGCCATGGTGCAGACCGCGTCACCCAAGCGAGCGCTGAAATTGCCCAGGGCAACCAAGACCTGTCCACGCGCACCGAGCACCAGGCCAGCGCCTTGCAGCAAACAGCGGCCTCTATGGAGCAGTTAAGCGCCACCGTGCAGCACAACGCTGATAACGCCCAGCAGGCGCGAGCGCTCACCGCCTCGGCGCAGCACATTGCCACCCAGGGCGGCAGCGTGGTCGGCGAGGTGGTGCAGACCATGCAGGGCATTCACGATAGCAGCCGCAAGATGGCCGACATCATTGGTGTGATTGATGGCATTGCCTTTCAAACCAACATCTTGGCGCTCAACGCGGCGGTAGAAGCCGCCCGCGCTGGCGAGCAAGGGCGCGGCATTGCCGTGGTGGCCTCTGAAGTGCGCTCCCTGGCCGGGCGTAGCGCTGATGCGGCCAAGGAAATCAAGCGGCTCATTGATGACAGCGTTTTGCGCGTCAACCACGGTAACACCCTGACCCAGCAGGCCGGCGACACCATGCAAGCGGTGGTGCAGGCCATTGAAAAAGTCAACCAGATTGTGCAGGCCATCAGCAGCGCCAGCCAAGAGCAAGCCTCAGACGTAGCGCAAGTGGGGCAGGCCATTACCCAGATGGATAAAGTCACCCAACAAAACGCCGCGCTGGTAGAGCAGATGGCCGCTGCTGCCGCTAACCTGCACCACCAAAGCCAGGATTTGGTGCAGGCTGTGGCCGTATTTCAGATAGGGCGCTGATGAACGCGGGCGGCAAGTTACTGGTTAGGCGCAGGACTAGCCAGCACATCGCCCACCTGCACCGGGCGGCGCACATCGAGCACCAGGGCGTAGGAGACGCGCTCAAACACGCGAAACACCATCACCGTGCCATTGAGCTGCTGGGGCAAGCGCACCGTAGAGCGCTGGGCATCGGTGGTATCGACCATGCGCCGCCCCTGCGGCATCAGCGAGAGGACCAAGCCTGGCGCTGCGCCATCTAAATGCCCCTGGTTGATGGTAATGATGTGGTGCTGACTGCCATAGCGCTGCGGGTTGCCGCCGTAGAGGCTGACAACCCGTGCATCCCACAAGCTCTGCGCGGGCGCGTGGGGAACAAAGCTTTGGTGCTGCGGTTGCGGCTCGGGCAGCAGGCGGTCGCCAGCGCGTACTTCTTGCTTGGCCTGGCGCACTAGCAAGGTGGCGGGGCTGTAGCTGTCTGGCTCATCGGGGTAGGCGGGTAGCTCATCGGCAATCAGCTCGGCGCGGCCTACGTATTGCGCCTCGTGGCCCAGCAGCTCTTTGCTAACGGGGTCTAGCAAGGGCGTGGTTTCACGAAAAATACGGTAGTGCCGCCCCTGGGGGCTATCTAGTTCCAGCGGCGCGGCGCTGGCGCTGCTGCTGCGTGCATACACCTGGTCGCCTGGGGCGATAAAAAGGCGCTCATCGGCTGCTGCAATCACGCGGGCGGCGGCATCAAGCTCAGGCTCCAGTACCACCAAAGGCTCGTCTAAAAAAGGGGCAATCAGGTGGGTTTGCAAGGTGGGGATGGCCAGCTCACTCAAACTTTGGCTGCGCACGCTGGGGCTGAGTTTGATACGCACCGGCTCCATTGGCGCATTGGGCTGCTCCTGGGGTGCTTGGGTGCTTAGGCGGGCATGTTCTGCACCACGCACCAGGTACAGGCGCTGCCCCGGATAGATAAGGTGCGGGTTGGCAATGGCCTGCATATTCATCCCCCACAGCTCTGGCCAGCGCCAAGCCTGGCGCAAAAACAGGCTAGCGACATGCCACAGCGTATCGCCTGCTCGCACGGTATAGCTTTCGGGGGCATCTGCTGCCAAAGCGGCCAGCGGTACGCCTTGGGTTGCAACCTGCGTTGCCATGGCCTGCTGGGCAGCGCTAATGGGCAACGGCGCTGACAATGCAGCAGGTGGCGCGGCTGGGCTAGCCGGGCTGGGGCTGGTGGTGGGCTGCGCCACGCCTGATAAGCCGATAAAACCGGCCAAGCCGTAAATGCCCCATCTACTGGCGCACCGTAAAAATGGTGAAAGGGATGAAAAACAAAGCATGACCAAGAGCTTAAAGCAGTTTGCCAGCGCATAGCAATGCCGCCATAACAAACGCTGGGCGGGCGCAACACTGCGCTACCAACCCACCATCTCCCCGCCGCAAGTCCACCACAAGCCCGCCGCTATACGCTGCTTAATACGCCGCTTATCTACCTCGCCGCGTGCGCTGACGGTGCAAACTAGCCAAAATAGCCAGCCTGTTTTTTTTGAATCTGCTATGGCTCTACTTCCTATTCTTTCCTACCCCGACCCGCGCTTGCACACCGTAGCCAAGCCGGTGGCGCAGGTAGATGCACGCATCACCACACAAATTGCCAACATGCTAGAGACGATGTACCACGCCAACGGTGTGGGCTTGGCTGCAACGCAAGTGGATTTTCACGAGCGCCTAGTGGTCATGGATGTTTCCGAAGAGCGCGACCAGCCCCTGGTGCTCATCAACCCCGAGCTGACCTGGGTCAGCGAAGAAACCCAAATCAATGAAGAAGGCTGCCTATCCGTGCCCGGCATCTACGACGGCGTAGAGCGCCACAGCGCCGTTACCGTGCAGGCACTCGATGAACATGGCAACAGCCGCAGCATTGAGGCCGAAGGGCTGCTGGCCATCTGCATCCAGCACGAGATGGACCACCTCATGGGCAAGGTGTTTGTTGAATACCTCTCGCCCCTCAAACGCGGGCGCATCAAAACCAAGCTGCTCAAGCAGCAAAAACAGGCAGAGCAGGCATGAAGCTGGTCTTTGCCGGAACGCCCGAATTTGCCAGCACCGCCCTAGAGCAACTGCTGGCCGCTGGCTTTGAAGTGCCGCTGGTACTCACCCAGCCCGACCGCCCAGCGGGGCGCGGCATGAAGCTGCAAGCCTCGCCCGTCAAGCAATGCGCCCAGCAGCACGGCATTCGCGTTTTGCAGCCGCGCAGCCTGCGCCTAGATGGCAAATACCCGGACGATGCCGCCGCTGCCCAAGCCGCCCTCGCTGCCAGCGGAGTCGATATCTGGGTGGTGGCCGCCTACGGCCTGCTGCTGCCCCAATGGGCGTTAGAAATGCCGCGCCTGGGCTGCCTGAACATCCATGCCTCCCTGCTACCGCGCTGGCGCGGGGCTGCGCCTATTCACCGCGCCATTGAGGCGGGCGACGCGCAAACCGGCATCAGCATCATGCAAATGGACGCGGGGCTGGATACCGGCGCAGTCTGCCTAGCGCAAAGCCTGCCCATTACCGCCCAAGACACCACCGCCAGCCTGCACGATAAGCTGGCCGAACTCGGCGGGCAGTTGATTGTGCAAGCGCTTACCCAGGCCAAAGCCCTACCCCTGAGCACCAGCCGCCTGCCCGCCACGCCCCAACCCAGCGAAGGCATCACCTACGCCCACAAAATCGAAAAGCACGAGGCTTGGCTGGACTGGCGCTTGCCCGCCCAGCAACTGGCGCAGCGCTTGCGGGCGTTTACGCCTTTTCCTGGCGGGGCGCTGCAATATGGGGCGGAAACCATCAAAGTCTGGCAGGCCGAGGCATTGGCTACTGCGCCGGTAGCGCAAGCCACCCCCGGCCAAGTGCTAGCGGCAGATGCCCAGGGCGTGCTGGTGGCCTGTGGCAGCGGCGCATTGCGGCTAACGCAACTGCAACGCGCGGGCGGCAAGCGCCTGCCTGCGGCAGAGTTTCTGCGCGGCTTTAGCTTGGCCGTGGGCACAGTGTTGAGCCTGCCCGAACAGGTATAAGGCTCTTGTGAACCCTCAAGCTGTCTCTGCCACACCCCATAGCGTGGCACGCAAAGCCTGGGATTTGGTACGCCAGCCCGCCTTTGCCCAAGCCGCCCGCGCCATCGCCCCCACCATGCCCGGCCTGGCCGCTTGGGGCTTGGTGACGGGTGTGGCTTTAGTGAAGGCTGGCTTGAGTGTGCCGCTGGCCGTCTTTATGACGGTGGCGGTGTTTGCCGCCAGCGCCCAACTGGCCGTGCTGCCGCTGATGGTGGTGGGCGCTCCCCTGTGGGTGGTATGGCTGACCGCCGCCTGCGTGAACTTGCGCTTTGTGGTGCTCAGTACCCTATGGCGCACGTATTTTGACCACCTAAGCCTGCGCCACCGCCTGGCGCTGGGCTACTTTAGCGGCGATATTATTTTTGTCGTCTTTACCCAGCGCTACACCACGGCGGACAAGCACCCCGAGCAACTGCCCTTCTTCTGGGGCGCTGCCGCTATGAACTGGCTGGTGTGGCAGGTAGCAGCGCTCTCGGGCGTGTTTGCTGCGCACTTTGTCCCGCTGGAATGGGGGCTGGGCTTTGCCGGAGTACTGGCGCTGCTGGGGGTGCTGTATTCCATGCTCAAAGAGCCATCGACCTGGGTGGCCGCTGCCGTCTCTGCCGCTGCGGCCATTGCTGCTTTTGGCCTGCCGCTGCGGCTGAACATTCTGGTTGCCATTGCCGCCGCCATCACCGTAGGCTTGCTGATGGAGCACAGCGAACGGCGCTGGCAACAAATCAGGAGCCGCCCGCATGGATGAGGCCAGCATCAACAGCCTATGGGCGTGGGTGGCAACGGCTGGGCTGGCAGTCATCACCGTCATTACCCGCGCCTTCTTCCTGATACCGCGCCGTGACCTGCCCCTGCCCGAATGGTTTAAGCGCGGCCTGCGCTATGCGCCCCTGGCGGCCTTGACCGCCGTTATCGCCCCGCAAATCGCCATGACCGACGGCGCATTGGTCAGCACCTGGCTGGATGCCCGCCTGCCCGCCGTGCTTTGCGCCACCCTGTTCTTTATCTACAAACGTGGCATTTTGGGCACGATTGGGATTGGCATGGCGGTGTATTTGCCGCTGCGTTTAGGGCTGGGGTGGTAGGTGATAGGGGGGCTGCTGATAATCTAAAACTGCGCTCGCAGCCCCAGCGTGAGATTACGTCCCTTGAGCGGCGCGGCCTGCTTGATGAACGAGGTGTGCGCTCGCCCCAGGCGGTTGTTTAGGTTCTCGGTCTTGAGGTAGAACTGCCAAGGCGTACCGTCCAGCGCTTTGTGCAGGCTGAGGTTGAGCATACCGTAGCCGCCCGTGCGGGTTTCATACGCGGCCAGGCGGCTTTGGCTGGCGACTTGTACCCACTCAGCAGCACCTTCCCAGCCTTGCCAATGGGCATCTAGGCGTACGCCCAAGCGTGCTGCTGGAATACGGGGCAGGTGGCTGCCGCCTTCGGTCCGCTTGGCGCGTACCGCATCCCCCCACAGGCTCACGCCCAGGTGGCGGTTGAGCTGTTGACGCACTTGGCCTTCCAGCCCGGTAAAGCGGGCATCCCCCTGGGTGTATTGCAGCAGTTGTAGGCCGGTGCTGGTTTCGACATCGAGCGTCTGGCCGTAGATATAGCCTTTGATACGGTAGTGGTAGGCATTGAGGCTCCAAGTGGTAGCTCCGCTGGTTTTGCGCAGCCCCAGCTCCAGGGCGTTGCTGGTTTCTTTGCCCAGTTGGTGCTGCCCTAGTTCATAAGTGCTGCTGGCCATGTGCAGGCCGTTGGCGTATAGCTCTTCAGCGCTGGGCATACGTTGGGCGCGGCTGAGGGACGCGCTGGCCTGGTAGCCCGGCACAAAGCGCCATACCGCCCCCAAAGAGGCTGAGGTGCCGTGATGCTTGCGCTCCTGCCCCGAGTGCTGTGCTCGTACGCGCTGGCGGTCGTGGCGCAGCGCAGCCTGAAAGCGCCAAGCGCCCAAACGGTACTCCTCCAGCGCAAACAGGCTCAGGCGGCGGGTGTCTGTGGGCTGTACATAGGCTTCCTCCCCCTCGGCGCTGAACTGGCGTTGGCCGCTACCTATGCCCCATACGCCCTGCCAACCGGCCAGGGGGGCGTGTTGTACTTCTAGGCGTACATCGTGGGCGCGGTTGCGAAAGTGGGTGGCAATGGCTTCTTCCTCCACCTCGTCGTGCCCATAGCGCGTATGGCTGGCACGCAGGCGCACGGCCTCTATGCCCTGCATGGGGCTGCGCCATTCGCCGCGCACGTCCCAGCGGTGGCTGCGCATATCCACCCAGGGCGTGCCGTGTGTGTGGTGTTCATCGTGGTCGCTGTGGTCATGCCCATGCCCATGTGTGTGGCTATGCGTATGGTCGTGGTCGTGGTCGCTATTGGCATCCGCATCGTGATGGCTGGCGCAATGCAGATGGGGGCGTAGGCCGTTGTGCAGATGGCAGTCTTCAAAGTCGTGGGAATGGCCGGGTAGCCCATATTGCGCGGTTTGCCGGGTATAGGCCACGCCTAGATAGCCATCGCGCCCCACCCACGATAGCCCTAGGCTACCGGTATCGCTGTCGCTAAAGCTGCCCGCTACTTTGCGCCCGCCTTGCCAACCTGCGCCTACGCGGTAATCTCCGGCGCGGCGGCTTACGCCTTCCAGACGCAGTGCCAACGGCCCCAAGGCGGTGGTCAGACCTAGTACCCCGGCACGCTCGCCGGCGGCGCTGCTGGCGCTGACTTCGGCCACGCCCTCAATGCCGTTAGCGGGCAGGGCGGTGGGGATTTTGTCGTCCACCACATTCACCACGCCGCCGACTGCGCCGCCATGCACCAGGGCGGCGGGGCCGCGTAGCACTTCCACTTGTCTTGCCAGCAGAGGCTCGCTGGCCACCGCATGGTCGGGGCTGAGGGTGGAGGCATCGTGCAGCTCCATGCCATTGGCCAGTACGCCCACGCGAGGGCCGTCCATGCCGCGAATAATGGGGCGCGATGCTCCCGCGCCAAAGTGGCTGGCTTGAATGCCCGGCTCCCCCGCCAGGCTGCCGCCCAGGGTGGCGCTGCGGCGCAGCAGCCAGTCTTCGCCCTCTAGAACGGTGACGGGGGCGGCCAGGTCGGCTGCGTTCAGGGATTGACCGAGCACGGTGACTTCACCCAGGGCGGTATCCCCTGCTGGGGGCATGGCGCTGCTTTCCTGCGCTTGGGCAGTCGTAGTAGTGGCCGTGACGGCGCAGAGAACCGCCGCCAGCGCCAGGGTTTGCAGGCGATGCTGGATAGGAAAAAGCAGGCGGTGGGTCGTAGTGAAAAAATAAAAATTAGGATGAGAGGGGTTGTGCATCTGTTGCATGTCTGAAAAACCTAGAGACGCGCTGCGCACCGCCCAAGCAGGCCGAGGCAAAAGCCCACGGCCAACGGCTTGCGCTGGCAGCGAATGGGTCAAAAAAAGAAAGGCTTAAGGCGGCAGTGGTTTTAGAACGTGTTCGCGTTCTCAGACCATGCAAGATGCAGGCGGGGCGCGTGCCTCAAACAGGCGCAGCGCAGGGCGAGCGGGCGCTGGGCAGGGCTGCCAAGCGGGCGCAGCCTGGGGGCAGAGCGTAGCACTGGGCGTTTGCTCCGCAGAGCCATCGTGGCCGTGGCCAAGCTGCTCTAACGCCCAGCAATCCAGGGCGCTGTGGTCGTCAAACAAAGCGGCCAGCAGGCCGGTGCTAATACCGGTACTGGTACTGGCTAACCCCGCCCCTGCACTAGCTGCTGGCGTTGGGTGGTGCACCCCGTGCATTCGCTCCAGCGTAGGCGCAAGCACCAGCAGCAGCGCCAACCAGCCTGCCAGCAGGTGGTAGCGCCAAGCGCTCCGGGCAGAGCACAGCAAAGAACAGCGATAGAAAGAAAACGGCACAGGCACGGAATGTTGCCTCTACGGCACAGCCGTGCCCTTGGGCCACAGCACCCACAGGTAGAGGTCTTGCTTGGTGCGGCCTGCGATGTCGCCGGCCTCTGCCCCCCAGCCCATAAAGTAGTCGGCGCGAACGGCTCCCACAATGGCGCTGCCTGTGTCTTGTGCAACAGCCATGCGGCTCAGTTGCTGGGTGGGGCCGGGGCTGTGCAACCAGACCGGTGTGCCGTAGGGGATGCTGGCGCGGTCCACGGCTATGGAGCGCCCCGCCGTCAGCGGTACGCCCTGCGCCCCGCGTGGGCCAAATTGGGCGGCAGTGCCTTCTAAAGGCTCTTCTTTGAAGAAGACGTAGCGCGGATTGCTCCACAGCATTTCTTGTACCCGATGCGGATTGGCTCGCACCCAGGCGCTGATGCCCGGCCAGGTGGCATCGCGCACCAAGCCCCGGTCTAGCAACCACTTGCCCACGCTGCCGTAGGTTTGGTTATTGGTGGCGGCAAAAGCCATGCGCACTTGGCGCTGGCGGCCATCAGGCTCGGTAATGAGCAAGCGCCCAGAGCCTTGGATGTGCAAAATCAGCGCCTCTACCGGGTCACTGAGCCACGCCAGCTCGCGCCCGCGCAGTGCCGCTTGGGCTTGCGCCAAGGTGTCAATTTGCCGACGGGTAAACCAGCGGGTTTTTTGGTTATCGACCAGCGCAGGCGGGGTGCTGTACAGCGGGTAGCGAAACTGTGCATTGGGCTGGCGGCGGGCTGTTAGGTACGGTTCGTAATAGGCGGTCAACATGCCCTTGGTTTGGCCATCAAGGGCTTGCACCCGGTAGGGCTGCATCCGCGTTTGCAGCCAGTGCCAAATTTGGGCAGGCTGCGCCCCTTGCAGGCGACGAATCTCGGGGCAGAGCTTGACGAAGGCCGCTGGCGGGTTCTGGCAGCTTTGCAACCAGGCTTGCCAGGCTTGCAGCACATCATCTTGCGCTAGGCCGGGCAGACTAGCCCAACGCACGGGCTGCCAGTGGCTTTTATCGCGGCGCACGGGGGCGGGCAGGGGGTGGGTATCGGCCACCATGCCCGAGGGCAGGTGCGCGGTGCTGCTGGGCGTGTCCTTGTCAATAAAGGTGACATCTTGCTTGTCTGAGGAGGAGCAGGCGGCCAAGCTCCCTACAATCAAAACTAACAGCAAGTGCTGCACCGACATGGCAAAAGAGGTGTGAAATCGCATCCCCCGATTCTGCGTCAAGCCTGCCGGGAAAATTTCCTTCTACCTACTGTTTCATAAGAGAGGTTTTTTTATGCGTAAATCCCTAACCCTGCTGCCTGTTACGGCTGTTTTGGCCGCCGCGTTGGCACTGTCTGGCTGCTCTGGCACGGGCGGCGGTATGACTGATACCCAAAGAAACACCGCCATCGGCACCGGCGTGGGCGCTGTGGCTGGTGCGCTCATTTCCAAAGGCACGGGCGGTAAGGCCGGTGTGGGCGCTGCCGCTGGTGCGGTGGTGGGCGGCATTGGCACGTATATCTGGTCGGCCAATATGGAAAAGCGCAAGCAAGAGATGCAAGCCGCCACCCAGGGCACGGGCATTGATGTGTCGCAAACGGCAGATAACCGCCTCAAGCTCGATATTCCTAGCGATGTCTCTTTTGACACCGGGCGCTACGACATCAAGAGCAACTTTGCCCCCATCCTCAACCAGTTGGCGCAAGGGCTGCGTAGCACCCCCAATGCAGTGGTTCACATCGTTGGCCACACCGACAGCACGGGCAGCGATGCGGTGAATAACCCCCTCTCCCTGAACCGCGCTAATGCCACCCGCGATTACCTGGCGATGCGTGGCGCCAATGCCAACAGCATCTACACCGAAGGCCGTGGCTCCTACGAGCCAATTGCCAGCAACGCCACCGCCGATGGCCGCGCCCGTAACCGCCGGGTAGAAATTTTTATGGGCGAAACACAGTAATAAGGTGTTTATAAAAAATCTGCTGGGCTACTAAACCGCAGCGCCCGCCCCGTCACCGGGTGGGTAAAGCCCAGCTCGCTAGCGTGCAAGCACAGGCGTGGTGCCAGGGCTTGCACTGCTGCTGGGGCGTACAGCATATCGCCCAGCAAGGGCAGCCCCAAGTGCGCGAGGTGAACGCGCAGTTGGTGGCTACGGCCAGTGACAGGCTCTAGCCACAGGTGATGGCAGCCCGCCGGTAAGGGTGATAAAGGCGCGAAGGGCGCAGAATCATCCGCCCCAGGAGCCAGGCAGTAGCGCGTATGGCTGGGCTTGCCCGCAAGCCAATCGACGATTTGCAGGGGGCGGCGCTCCCAATCGCAGCGCAGGGGGGCGTGTAGGTCGTACCAAGTGGGTGCATCGCCCTTCGACAGGCTCAGGGCATCGCCATGGAGCCAGGAGCCGTAGGCAATGGCTTGGTAGCGCTTGTGAACTTGGCGCTGGGCAAAGGCTTGGCTCAGTTGCGCTTGCACGGCTTTGCTGCGTGCCATCACCATCAGGCCAGAGGTGGCCATATCCAGGCGGTGTACCACCAGCGCATCGGGCCAATGGGCTTGGGCGCGTTGGCTCAGGCAGTCTTGTTTATCCGCACCGCGCCCAGGCACACTCAGCAGGCCGCTGGGTTTGTGCAGGATGAGTAGGTGCTCATCGGCATACAAGTGTTCGAGTTCAGGCATGGCGGGAAGATGGCTAGGGCGCTTGCCACGGGGCAGGGGGCGGTTGCAGCAGTTGATCGACGATGGCGCACAGCTCGCTGACATCGTTGGGCTTGTGAATGAGCGCACGCGCCCCAGCGGCCAGGGCTTGCTCGCTGATGTCGCTGGTCACGTAGCCCGAGGCCAGCGCCACCGGCAAATCCGGGCGAATGCGCTTGACCGCTTTGAGCAGGTCCAGCCCGCTATAGCCGGGCATGTTGTAGTCGGTGACCAGCAGGTCAAAGCCGCTGGGGCTTTGCTCTAGGGCTTGCAGGGCGGCGTGTGGGTCGTCAAAACCGCTGACTTGGTAGCCCCTGCGCCGTAGCAGGCGTAGCACTAGCGAGACCAGCGCCAGGTCATCGTCCACGTACATGATGTGTTGCTGCACCTCGGGGGCAGTGTGTAGCGCTACTAGCATATCTTCCTGCCCCAAGCTGGCCGGGCTAAGGCTGGCGGCTAAGGGGGGCACGGCCAGCTCCGGGCAGATGCGCGGCAACCGGGGTGCGGCAAAAATGGCGGCGGTGCTAGAGGGCAGCAGCGGAAAGTACAAGGTAAAGCAGCTTCCAGCGCCAAGCTGGGTGCTGACTTCTACCGCGCCTTCGTGGGTGCGCATTAGGCCGTGGACAACCGCCAGCCCCAGCCCCGTGCCCTGCCCTACGGGCTTGGTGGTGTAGAACGGCTCGAACACGCGCTCTAGGGTGTTTTGGTTCATGCCCGGACCGTTATCTTGCACGCTAATGGCAATGTAGGGCTGGCCGGGGTTGAGGCCAAAGCGCTCTACCAAGGCGGTGGTGGCTTGGCATAGGCAGGCTTGGATGTTCACCCAGCCGCGTTGCTGGCCTAGGGCGTGGATGGCGTTGTTGGTGAGGTTAAACAGCGCTTGCTCCACCTGGGTGGGGTCGGCCAGCATGGGCGGCAGGTGCGGGTCGGCGTGAAAGTGCAGCTCGATATTGGGGGGCAGCCCCACGCGCAGCAGGCGCTCGGCATCGTGCAGGGCTTGCTGCGCGTGTACAGCGCGGCGGGCGGGCGGCTCGTTGCGGCTGAAGGTGAGGATTTGGCGCACCAAGTCGCGGGCACGGCGACCCGCTTTTTCAATTTCTAGCAGGCTCTCTAGCAGTTGGGGGTGGTGTAGGCCGTCGGCCTTGGCTAGCTCGACGTTGCCCAAAATCGCCCCCACGATGTTGTTGAAGTCGTGGGCAATGCCGCCAGCCATGGTTCCCAGTGCCTGCATTTTGTGGGATTCGCGCAGTTGTGCCTCTAGGGCGCTGCGCTGGGCTTCGGCTTGTTTGGAGCCGCTCAAGTCACGGGCAAAGACGGTAATGTACTGGCCTTGCTGCGCTTGGGCTTGGGGGTCTTGCTCAAAGGCCAGGCTGACCTCTACTTCCACCGGCGTTTGCGCGGCGGTGTAGGCCGGCATCTCGCCCACCACAAGCTGCGCAATATGGGGCGGTGGGGGCAAAAACTGCTCAATCTGCGGAAAAAATCGCTGCAAATGGCTGCCCAGCACTTGCTGGGCGGGGCAGTCAAACAAGCGGGCTGCGCTGGGGTTGCAGACGGTGATGCGCAGGTGCTGGTCGGCGCTGATGATGGCATCCATGGAGGCGTTAATCACCCCCTCCAGGCGGCGCTGGCTGGTGCGCAGTTGGTGGTTGCGCTCTTGCAGGGTACGGCGCTCGGCCAGCAGCGGGCCTTGGTCAACGATAGCGCACATGAATTGGGCGCTGGCCGGGCCTTCTTGCTGGGGGATTTCAATGCAGGCAATGTGCAGGTCGCCTTGCATGTGGCTGGCATCGCCAAGGGTGAATAGCACTTCGTGCGCCTCGCTGCGGCCACTGCGCCGCGCTTGCTCAAATGCCTGGATGACGCGCGCGCCATCGTGTTGGCAGACAAAGGGCATGAAGCTGGCCAGTAGCCGCTCGCTGCCCGGGCGCTGGAAGGCTTTGAGCGCCATGGCGTTGGCTTGGATGACGATGTCGTGCGCCCCGTCCAGCACCAGCAGCGGCAGGGGCACGCTGGCAAACAGCGCTTCAAAGCGCTCAGAGGCGCTTTCTGCCACCGCCTGGCTGTAGTTGAGGACTTGGTTTTGCACCTCCAGCTCGGCTTGGTAGTTGCGCAGCTCGGCAATCAGGGCGGCCAGTGGCTCGTCGGTGCTGGGGGTGGCGGGTTCGTGGATGGCCTCGGTCAGTGCTTGCAATTGCTGTAGGGGCGGGGGTAGAGGCTCCAGGTTGCTGGGGGGTGTAGTGGGTGTCGGCGG
>JAHAYB010000473.1 GCA_018384835.1 Comamonas sp. | reverse complement strand
CCCCTATATTACGAAACATCATACGAAAATATGCCATCCCTTATGTGGATGCTCATTGCCACATCTTCAATCCGGGGACGGCGGTGACAAACTCCCCACCCCACTCCCGCACATACGCTAATTGCGCCATCACCTCCTCCCGTAAATTCCACATCAGCTACACGGGCTTCCAGCCAGAGATATTGGCCACCGAAAATGTGCTCTACGCGTTCAACGACAAACCCGGCACGTCGAAAGGCAAGCCCTAGCGATTGTGCGGTAAAGAGAGAACAGTGCTCATAAAAGAAATCCCAGATCACCCTGTGGCGCAAAATCCACTCGACGCAGGGTGTTTCAAAAAACACCCGCGCCTTAGGCGACGATGCCAGGGCAGCTCGTACCGAGCGCAGAATCTCGACGGGTTCTGGCACATGTTCGATCACATGGCGACAGACCACCACGTCGGTGGCAATGTCGGTGCAGCTTTCATCGTAATAACAGATACAAAACTGCAGCTTCCCACCTAGGTCAGACGTCGGCCCAACGTAACTCGGGTCGAACCCATAGCCAATGTTGTTTGCCCCGGGATAGGTCACAAGCTTTCTTAAAAACTGACCCTTGCCGCAGCCGACCTCAACAACGGTGCAGTTGCGAACACTCTGGCGCTCGACCATGTCCTGCACCAGACCATCCAGATAGGCATCAAAGTAAGCCGAACAACACTGGGTATTGTCATAGTCCTCGCCGTAGCTCAGGCGCGACAAATCAAAGGCTTGATTGAAGACAAATCCACAGTCTTCGCAGACCACAAGATTAAGCTCCCCTCTCGTGACCATGCGCGCGGCCTCTTGGCCGGTGGCGACGAGATTCTGATGCACCGGGACTTGGGAACGCTGTAAAAAGGGCCTCATTCGCATGCTCTCGCACACTGGGCAAAGGTGCTGCTTCAATTCTCTTCCCCTTAGAGGCAATGCTCGAGACCTTGAGCCAAGTTGAGAGTAGGTCGCCAGCCAAGAGCTTTAAGCTTCAAGTTCTCGCCTACAAGCAGGGGCGGCTCACCTGGACGCTCTGTAGCCAAGGCAAGTACGGGATCTGGATCTGCATCCAGCAAGGATGCCAAGGTCGTCACAACATCAGCTAGCCGGCTCGGTTCGCCAGAACATAAATTGTAAACGCCATTGGCCTGTGTGGTCAGTAATTTTACAAACCCTTCAGCCACATCGGATACATGTAAAAAGTCACGAAAAGCAGCTCCATTAATTCCGAATGGCTTACGTTTATTCTGAAAAACTTCAATCAAAGAGGGAATTAGGCGCTCTCTGTTTTCATATTTACCATACAAGAAAAATATTCTCCCCCAAGCCATCGATACACCATGTTGGCTACAAATCTGCCCAACGATACGTCGGGTCGCATTTTTTGCCACTCCATAAACTGTTTTTGAATTTGTCGGGGTCAAATCCTCAGAAAGCAATCCATAATTCCAGTCATATTCCATACAGCTACCTGAAATAATTATCTGCTTCCCACCATTTGTACAAAAAATCTCAGCTAAATGACAGGTTGATTCTAGCCAGCGTATATTTTCTAAAGACTGGCTATATTTCCCATGCTCCACATACCAAGCCAAGTGAATGAAATGGGTCGGCTTGATATTTTGAATCAACATGATCCGATCTTCTTGGTTTAACAAGTCAGCCTGTATATAGTTCTTATCACCGAAAGATGCCCTTCTCCCCGCAACAAAAACCTCTACCCCTATTTGCTCCAATGCGAAACGCACATGCCGGCCAATAAAGCCATTTCCACCGGTTAATAAAACTCTCACAATTCAATGCCTATAAACATATCGCTAACAGCTCGATGCTTTTTGTCACGCTCAGATAATTCAGATATTTCCAATGGCCAATTCACATTTATCTTTACATCTAGCGGATGTAACCCATCCTCAAAGTCAGGAGCATAAGGCGCTGAGACCAAATAAACCACTTCGGCATCATCTGTCAACGTCTGAAAGCCATGCGCAAACCCTTCAGGAATCAAAAGCGCACAATGGTTTTCTGCCGAAAGTTCTTGGGCATACCACTGTAAAAATGTAGGCGAGCCTGCGCGAATATCAACCGCTACATCCCAAACTGCACCACGGATACAGCTCACCAGCTTCATTTCCGCATGGGGTGGATGCTGGAAATGCAGACCGCGCACTGTGCCTTTTTTGGCGGTATAGGTGTGGTTGATTTGTGCAATCGGCTTTGTCCACCCTGCGCTGGCGAGTTCTTGCGCACAAAACAGCCGCGATAAAAAGCCGCGTGTGTCACCTAGATGCTGGCGCTCAATTAACTTTAAATCGGCAAGGGGAGTGTGTGTGACGGTGAAGCGGCTCATGGCTGTCATAGTAGTGATAGGTGGTTGGATTAAGCACGAGGAGATGCCACTTCAAACGCCGCTATTTCTGCCAGACACAGGGCTTGTGCATTTGCCCCCGTGTGCTGTGCTTGATACCAATGGATAGAGCGCTGTACCGCCTCCACCAAACCCCACTGGGGTTGAATATTCAACACTGTGCGAGATTTTGCCGTCTCCAGCGCCAGCCAGCCCGCTTCATGCGGCCCCTCGCTGCCATCGCCATAGCGCACGGCAGCTTGCTCCTTACCATAGGCTTGCCGCGCCATCTCGACCACTTGGCGCACGGTGGCGGCCTCGTGGGTGGGGGGGCCAAAGTTATATGCGCCCGCCAGTTCAGGCTGCTGCCAGAGTTGTTCCGCTAGGCGCAGATAGCCATGCAAAGGCTCTAGCACATGCTGCCAAGGGCGGATGGCTTGGGGGCGGCGAATCTCAAGCACCTGCCCGTTCTGCCAGGCGCGAACCGCATCGGGGATTAGCCTATCTTCTGACCAATCGCCACCACCAATCACATTCCCCGCCCGTGCTGAGGCGACTGCCACGCCTTGCGCTTGCAAAAAAGCATCGCGGTAGCTGGCAATCACCAACTCGCTGGCCGCCTTGCTGGCGCTATAGGGGTCGTGGCCGCCTAGAGCATCGTCTTCACGGTAGGGCCAAGGCTGTTCCAGATTGCGATATACCTTGTCGGTAGTCACCATCACGGCCACGCGCACGGTATCTAAGCCGCGCAAGGCATCCAGCAGGTGAGCCGTACCCATGACATTGCTGGCAAAAGTGGCCAGCGGCTCGCGGTAACTGGCTCGCACCAAGGGCTGGGCAGCTAAGTGAAAAACAATTTCCGGCTGGCAGTCATACACCAAGCGGGCTAAGGCTTGGGCATCGCGGATATCGCAAAAGTGGCTATCCATGCCGCGTGCCACTTGTGCTAACTCAAACAAATTGGGCTGGGTATTGGGTGCAAGGGCAACGCCGGTAACTTGCGCCCCCAGTTTTTGCAGCCATAACGATAACCAGCCACCCTTAAAACCAGTATGGCCAGTAAGTAAAATACGCTTGTTGTGCCAAAAGGCAGAATTTACAGAGTGCATAAAAGTATTTATTATGATTTTAAGACGGCTTGGACACTTGCAAAAGGTAATACATTTTTTGGATTGACAGCATACAGCACTGGTAGCAGACGATTGTCATTGGTAACAACCACATGATTCCTCACTAACAACGCCAAAGACACATCGGTAATGCCATATTGGATAAAGGCTTCATGCTGGGCATCTTCACAAATAACCACATTGGCTTGCTGGCTTTGGGTGAAGAAAATTTGCGCTACTGTAAAAGCTCGTTGACGCAGCTCATATTTTAAATCAATCAAGTTGGAGACTTCAGCAGCCAAGTAAGGGGTGATTGTCAAGTAGTCGAATTTCTCAATTAAACAATGCAAACTGTGTAAATCAGCGCGATTATAAGCACCTAAACGTTTGGATTTGTGTAAATGCAGTCCTCCATCAAGCTGACCAATTATCAGCAGCAAGAGCAGATTGGCATCTAGCACCAGACTACGAACCACGACTTCAAGACTCCTGATATTCCTTGAAACCTCTGAAAATGCCCTGTTCTGCGTCAACAAAAAAGGTTTTATAGATCCGGTTTTGCATGGCAAGACTCTTCAGCAAGGAGATAGCATCTTGGGGTTTTTGACCGGAAGCAATGCTCAAATTATTCTCGCCTTTGGCAAGATAGCTAAAGGAGATTTCATACAAGTCTCCCTTTTCATTCAGCATAGCAGCCTCCAAGCGAATATCCTGTGTTTCCGGTTGAAGGTATTGTAAATTGGTCTGAGCAATTTCAATAGCCTTCTTAAAATCAAGATTCATATTTATCCCCTTTAATGCAATTTCTACCATTTTTTCCAAGGTGCCTCGCCTTTAGCCCACAATTCTTCCAGCCAATTTTTCTCGCGTAGCGTGTCCATAGGCTGCCAAAAACCTTGGTGCTGGAATGCGCATAACTCATTGCGCTGGGCAAGTATTTCCAACGGTTCACCTTCCCAACTGGAATAATCGCCCTCAATCAAATCCAATACTTTGGGGGATAGTACAAAAAATCCCCCATTGATTAAACCGCCATCGCCACGTGGTTTTTCTGTAAAACCTTCAACCATATCACC
>JAHAYB010000450.1 GCA_018384835.1 Comamonas sp. | reverse complement strand
CATTTGGGCTCCAATGGCTAAAAGTAGGTTGGCTTCATAAGTCGATCGCTCAGGAGTGATTCCCCGCATGGGTAATCAGCAACGTCTGGAAGTTCTTTTCTGGCAAGCGCCTTTTCAGTCATGCCAAGCTAAAAGACGGACTCACAGTTAATTATTACTTAACTAATTGATTAATTAGTTGATTGATCATATGATTAATTTATGACGAATGCAAACCATGCCAACCCTAGCTCTATTGAATCGTTTCAAGGTCAGCAGGATACTTGGCAATGAAAAATTTCCCTCCCGAGGCGTTGGAGGCCGTAGCCGCCTACTTCCAGACGCTGGCAGAGCCCACACGCTTGCAAATCCTCAATTTTCTGCGTCAGGGTGAGCGAAACGTTGGAGAGTTAGCGCAGCTGTGCGGATGTACGGCTGCCAACGTCTCACGCCACCTGGCCCTGTTGACCAAGCAGGGGATCGTGGAGCGTGAAGGACGAGGGACGAGTGTGTACTACCTCATTGCAGATGCGTCCATTTACACGCTGTGTGACTTGGTCTGCGACAACATTGCTCGGCAGTTGGAGCGCGATGTTGAGCGCCAGCAGGCGTTTGCTCGGCCAGCTCCTACATAACTCGGCAATTAGCGAGGCGATGGCCAATCCGTGCCTTTTCATTTTTAGATCCTGCGAAAGGATTTGTACATGACTGCTTCCTTGTTGTCCATCGAGCTCTTCGACCTCGATTCATCCATCTATAAGCAGGCAGTCTGGTCGCGGCCTTGCTGTAGCCCATCTTGTCAGTCCGCCGTCCAGCGCGTTGGGTTCAGCCTTCCTCCATCCTCACTTTTTTTGTCGATCTGAGACAACCTTGTATTCACTCTCTCTCGGACCGTTGGCACTGCCGGTGGCTCCTTTGCTTTTGATCACAGCCGTATGGTTGAGCGCTTGGGTCGCTGCCCGTTGGTCCCTTCATCGTTCGGGAGTGCCTTCCAGCGAGCGTCCGGGCGATGAACTCATCCACGCCGCTTGGTGGGGCTTGCTGTGGGCGCGCCTCGTTCATGTCTGCCTTCACGCCGATCTGTACCAGGTACAACCGCTTGCCATCCTTGATGTGCGTGATGGTGGCTGGCACTCATTGAGTGGTTGGGCTGCCGGGTTGGCTTGGTTGGCTTGGAAAACCTGGCGCCGCCCCTTTTGGCGGCAAGCCATGGGCGTAGGAGTTGCCGCCGGCACGCTAGTATGGGGTGGGGTCACCTGGGGCCTGAGTGCGTATTCCACGCTCCCCCCGCTACCTGATATTCCTGTATACAGCGAGGTCGATGGCACTGTGAAGTCCTTGTCGACCCTGGGGCAAGGGCAGTTGCGGGTGATCAATCTCTGGGCCTCCTGGTGTGGGCCATGCCGCCAAGAAATGCCTATCTTTGCTGACCTGCAACGCGACGAGACCGATGTGCAATTTCTCTTCATCAATCAAGGCGAGTCGGTGAAAGACGTTCGCTCCTACCTGCAAAGCAGCAAGTTGTCTTTACAAGACATCTGGCTCGATTCCTCCTCGGAGTTGGGGCCTGCTGTTGGGGTGGCCGGCTTGCCCGCAACTTTGTTCGTCAATGCCAGCGGGAAGATTGTCGAACTCCATTTCGGTGTACTGAGCGGACCGTCCCTAAAAGCCCGCCTACGTGCGCTGCGCGAGACCCCTTAAACCTGTTTCTCCTCTTGCCCTTTCTGTCATGCCTGCCTCTGTCACTTTGCCCTTGATCCGCCACGAACTTCAAGTCCTGTCCGAACTGGTACCACTGGAGGGGCAGCGCATTATCGAGCTTGGGTGTGGCAATGCCCGTCTGGCCCGCCAACTTTTACAGGTGTATCCCACGAGCTATGTGACAGGTTTAGAAGTGGATGCACGTCAGCACGCCAAGAACCTCGCTGACCCGCGTGAGCACCTTAGTTTTGTGGCTGCTGGTGCGCAAGATGTCCCGTTCCCTGACGCGTCCTTTGATCTTGCACTGATGCTGAAGTCTCTGCACCATGTACCTCTGCACCTGATGGATCAGGCTTTGGGCGAGGTCGCGCGGGTACTGCGTCCAGGCGGGCACCTTTATGTGTCCGAGCCCGTATACGACGGCCCACTCAACGAGATCGTGCGCCTGTTCAATGACGAGGGTGAGGTGCGTGCCGCCGCACAGGCCGCTGTAGATCGGGCCCTGGCCCAAGGCCCCTGGCAGCAACTTGCCGAGCGTCGATTTGACATGCCGGTGCATTACGCCGATTTCAACGAGTTCGAGCAGCGCATGATGCGGCCCACTTTCGCCGACCATGCCTTGACCGATGAACTGATCCAATGCGTCTCCGTCGCCTTTGCGCCTCACTGTGGCCCCCAGGGTGCGGATTTCGTGCGCCCCATGCATGTGCGCCTTCTGCGCCGAATGGACTGCGCTGGGGTGACATCTTGAATCTGCTCCAAGCCTTGGCGCACCGCACCTTGCTGTGGGGGCTGCGTGCAGCTCACCAGACTCACCCAGTGATGCCCGAGGGATTAGCATTGCCGAGGCAGCAGATTCGCCCGGTCTGGATTAAAGGTGAGGGAGGCAGCCAGTTGTTTGGCTGGTTCATTACTCAGCCTGAGTATCTGGGCTTGCCCACGCCAGGAGCCGTACTTATGCACGGTTGGGGCGCCCACGCCGGCCTGATGCTCCCTGCTGTTCCGTGGTTACACGAAGCCGGCCTGGCCCTGCTGGTGCTCGATGCCCGTGGTCATGGCCTGAGCAGTGCGGTGGACTTCCAGTCACTGCCACGCTTCGCACAAGACGTGGAGGCTGGTCTGGCCTGGCTACGGCAGCAGCCGGAGGTCGACGCTTCGCGCTTGGCCCTCATCGGGCACTCGGTGGGGGCGGGGGCTGTGTTGCTGTCGGCTACACGCCAGCCCGATGTGCGCGCTGTCATCAGCCTGAGTGCCTTCGCCCATCCAGCCGAGGTAATGCAACGCTGGTTGGCGCAGATGCGCATTCCCACACGTTGGCTTGGTAGCTGGATCCTGTCTCATGTGCAGGAAATGATTGGCGCGCGATTCGATGACATCGCACCGCTGCGCAGCGCAGGTGCCGTGTCGTGTCCCATCCTGTTCGTGCATGGAAAGGATGACAAGACTGTCCCCTTCACTGACGCTTTACGTTTGGCCGAGGCCAGCGGCCTTGGTGAGACAGCCTGCTTGGAAGTGCCGGGTGGTCACGATCTGACCGAAGGTCTGGGACCGGATCACGTTCAGCGTATGGTGGTTTTTTTGCGTTCATCACTGAGCCTGACACCCAAGTGAAAGTCTCAATGAGAGCGAATTTTGAGGCGACTCCACTGACCCTATCGTACAAAAGTACACACAGTTAGGAAAGATCGGTCGGAAGCGGCCAGTCTCCATGCGTTGTCTTCTGATCGCTTTGCGCCGCCGCATAAAGTTCATTCGTTAGTGCCACGCTTTTTTTTGATTTTAGGTGGGGGCGTTAGTTCGGCTTCTTGAGGAGCACTCGTTGGACTAGCCGAAGCGGCGCTGGCTGTATTGCCTTCGATACCGATCATTGAGGGCAGCCTCATCGCTCACACCAAGCTTGCGTGCGCTGCCTTTGGCTGATGGTGTAAATGCTGGAGTTGTTTCTACAGCTCTTTGCTAACTGGTTGTCTTGCCATGAGGGCACGAAGCATAAATGCTTCTTGCAGCACTCAAAGCGAGGTGGCGTTACCGGCTCTTAGTAGATTGGAGAATGCGCCCATCCGTGAGCCGCAAAGGCAATTGTTGGGACAACTCTCCCATCGAAAGTTTCTGGGGTAGATTGAAGACAGCTTGTGTACACGGCCAGCGCTTCGCTACCCGGTAGCAAGCTAGGCAGACCATCATGAACTGGATGGCCTTCTACAATTACCGCGGACTGCATTCAAGCTTGGGCTATCTCAGCCGTATGCAATACGAGCAACGCTGGTACGAGGTACAGCGTAAAAAGGCCGCGTAAGCAAGGTGCTAAGAGCTCCACAAAACAGGGGCAGCATCATCTGGCAGTGTCAGCAGACTTTCGCGCTCGGTGGCGGACAGGATTGAGCGGCGTGGCATGGTCAGTCTTCCCGCAGGTACTGGTACAAGGTTTCGCGGCTGATGCCGAAGTCACGGGCCACCAAGGTTTTCTGGTCGCCTGCCGCAACTCGCCGTTTCAACTCGGCAATTTGTTCGCTGTTCAGCGATTTCTTTCGTCCCCGGTAGGCCCCGCGCTGCTTAGCCAGCACGATTCCCTCGCGCTGACGTTCGCGGATCAGAGCGCGCTCGAACTCAGCAAAGACTCCCATGACCGACAGCATCAGATTGGCCATCGGTGAGTCCTCGCCGGTGAACGTTAGCCCTTCTTTGACGAACTCCATGCGCACGCCCCGTTGTGTCAGCCCTTGGACGATGCGGCGCAGGTCATCAAGGTTGCGTGCCAACCTGTCCATGCTATGCACCACCACGGTGTCGCCCTCGCGGACGAAGGCCAGCAGCCTTTCAAGTTCGGGACGTTGTGTGTCCTTGCCTGAAGCCTTATCGGTGAATACCTTGCCGACTTCTATTTGTTCCAGTTGTCGATCAGGATTCTGGTCGAAGCTGCTGACGCGAACGTAGCCGATACGTTGACCTTGCAAGATGCCTCCAAAGGTAAAAATGTCAGGATGAAATCTATTACCCTTGGCTGAATGTGTCAATAAATATAAATTAATACCCTACTCTGACGTTGTTTGTGCTCAACATCTGACATCAGGTTAGGGTATAGTCTTAACT
>JAHAYB010000435.1 GCA_018384835.1 Comamonas sp. | reverse complement strand
CTTGCTCGGCCAGTTGTGCGCTGGCCTGGGGTACGAGTGCTTGAACAATGGCCAACTCACGCTCGCGCTCGGGGTAGTCCAGCCAGTGATACAGGCAGCGGCGCTTGACGGCATCGTTCAAATCACGGGTGCGGTTGCTGGTCAAGATGGTGACGGGCGGGGTCTGGGCGCGTACCGTGCCCAGCTCAGGAATGCTGACTTGGTATTCGCCCAGGTACTCCAGCAAAAACGCCTCAAATGGTTCGTCGGCACGGTCCACCTCGTCAATCAGCAGCAGCGCACCGGGGGCGGGTGTTTCCAGGGCTTGCAGCAGCGGGCGGCGCACCAAGTAGCGCGGCTGATAGACCTCGCGCTCTAGCTCGCTGCTGGGCGCTGTGCCCTCAGCGGCGCGTAGGTGTAGCAGTTGTGCGGCGTAATTCCACTCGTACAAAGCCTCGCGCTGCTCCAGGCCGTCAAAGCATTGCAGGCGCAGCATTTCACGCCCCAAGACCTGCGCCAGCGCCTTGGCCAGCTCGGTCTTGCCCACGCCAGGAGCGCCTTCCAGCAACAGCGGGCGCTGGAGCTTGAGCGCCAAAAACACCGCTGTCGCCAAACGCCGGTCAGCAAAGTAACCCACCGCCCGTAAGGCGGTGCTGAGTTGGTCAATGGTGGTGAAGCTCACGGGCTTACCTGCTGCACTCAGGCCAAAGCCTGCGCCACTGCCCGCTGCGTCATCACGCCCACCAGATGGGCGCGGTAGGCGCTGCTGCCGTGCAGGTCGCTGCTCATTGCCTCCTCGTCGGTAGCAACCTGGGCGGTGGCTTCGGGGGTGAAGCTGGCGTTCAGTGCCGCCTCCATCGCGCTATGGCGAAATACCCCGTTGCCGCCACCGGTAACAGCCACGCGCACACCGCCTTCGGTTTGCGCGACAAGCACGCCAATCAAGGCAAACAGCGAGGCGGGCTGGCGGAATTTGACGTAAGCCGCCTTTTGCACGTTGGTCGGAAAGCGGATGGCGGTAATCATCTCGTCTTCTTGCAAGGCGGTTTCAAACAGGCCAAGAAAGAAGTCGTCTGCCGCAATGTCGCGCTGGTTGGTGTGGATGGTGGCTCCTAGTGCCAGCAGGGCAGCGGGGTAGTCAGCGGCAGGGTCGTTATTAGCTACCGAGCCGCCTATCGTGCCGCGTGCGCGTACCTGGCGGTCGCCAATGCCAGCGGCCAGTTGCGCCAGGGCGGGGATGGCGGCTTGCACCACCGCGCTTTCGGCTACGTCGCAATGGCGCGTCATGGCACCGATAACGATGCTGCCCGCCTCTTGGCGGATGCCTTGCAGCTCGGCTACGGCGGCTAAATCGACGACTTGCTCAGGGGCGGCCAGGCGCATCTTCATGGAGGCCAGCAGGGTTTGGCCACCGGCCAGCAGTTTGCCGCCAGCCTGCGCCAGGCTTAGTGCTTCGGCCTGGGTGTTGGGGCGCTCATAGGTGAATGCATACATGGTGCTGCGTCCTTTCTTGATGGGTTGTGAGCATCAGGCTTTGGCGGCCTGGATGGCTTGCCACACGCGATGCGGCGTGGCGGGCATGTCAATATCGGTCACGCCCAGGGGCTGGAGGGCATCCAGCACGGCGTTAATGACTGCCGGTGGCGAGCCAATCGCCCCGGCCTCGCCACAGCCTTTGCTGCCAATCGGGTTGTGTGTGCAGGGGGTGCAGACATGGCCGAGTTTGAACTCAGGGAAGTCAGCCGCACGCGGCATGGTGTAGTCCATATAGCTACCGGTGAGTAACTGGCCGCTGTCGGGGTCGTAAACGCCATGCTCCATCAGTGCCTGCCCCATACCTTGCACCAGCCCGCCGTGTACCTGGCCTTCCACAATCATGGGGTTGATGATGACGCCAAAGTCATCCACCGCACTAAAGCGGTCTACCCGCACCACGCCGGTGGCGGGGTCGATTTCCACTTCGCAGATATAGGTGCCTGCCGGGTAGGTGAAATTGGTGGGGTCGTAGAAGGCGGTTTCGTTCAGCCCTGGCTCCAGCTTGTCCAGCGGGTAGTTGTGCGGCACATAGGCCGTCAGCGCCACCTGGGCGAAGGGGATTTTTTTGTCCGTGCCTTTGACGGTGAATTCACCATTAGCAAACTCAATATCGGCATCAGAGGCTTCCATCAAGTGGGCGGCGATTTTCTTGGCCTTGGCCTCGATTTTGTCCAGCGCCTTCATGATGGCCGTGCCGCCCACGGATAGCGAACGGCTGCCATACGTGCCCATGCCAAAGGGTACGCGGCCTGTGTCGCCGTGCACGATATCGACCTGCTCCGGGTCAATGCCCAAACGCGCCGCCACCAGTTGGGCGAAGGTGGTTTCATGCCCCTGGCCGTGGCTGTGCGAGCCGGTGAACACCGTAACGCTGCCGGTGGGGTGAACGCGCACCTCGCCCGCTTCAAACAGGCCAGCGCGTGCGCCCAACGCCCCGGCAATATTGCTGGGAGCCAGGCCGCAGGCTTCGATGTAGCTGGAGTAACCCACGCCACGCAGCAAGCCCTTGGCTTCGCTGGCTTTTTTACGTGCTTCGTAACCGGCTACATCGGCCAGCTTTTGCGCCTCGTTCATGCAGGCGTGGTAGTCGCCAATGTCGTATTGCAGCGCCACTGGGGTTTGGTAGGGGAATTCGGTGATGAAGTTGCGCTTGCGGATTTCGTCTTGGCTCAAACCCATGTCCCAGGCACAGCGCGTGACCAGGCGCTCAACCACGTAAGTGGCCTCGGGGCGGCCTGCGCCGCGATAGGCATCCACCGGCGCGGTGCTGGTAAACCAGCCATCAACCTCCACATAGATTTGCGGCGTGGCGTACTGACCAGCCAGCAAAGTCCCGTACAAAATCGTGGGAACTGCCGAAGCAAAAGTCGATAGATATGCGCCTAAGTTGGCATCGGTATGCACACGCATGGCGAGGAATTTGCCGTCCTTGTCCATGGCCATCTCAGCATGGGTGAGGTGGTCGCGCCCGTGGCAGTCACTGACGAAGGCTTCGCCCCGGTCGGCTGTCCATTTGATGGCGCAATTGAGCTGCTTGGCCGCCCAGGTCAGCGCTACATCTTCGGCGTACAAAAAGATTTTGGAGCCAAAGCCGCCACCCACATCCGGTGCAATCACACGTACCTTGTGCTCGGGCAGTTGCAGCACAAAGGCTGTCATCAGCAGGCGCTCAACGTGGGGGTTTTGGTTGGCGACGTACAAGAGGTATTCGTCGGTAGCGCGGTTGTAGCTGGCGTTGACGGCGCGTGGCTCAATAGCGTTGGGAATCAGGCGGTTGTTGACCAAATCCAGCTTGCTGATATGGGCTGCCGTGGCAAAGGCGGCATCGACGGCGGCCTTGTCGCCCAGCGTCCATTTATAGCATTGGTTGTCTGGGGCTTCATCGTGCAAGGCGGGGCCATTTTTAGCGGTGCGCATGTCAATAACGGGGGCTAGCTCCTCGTAGTCCACCATCACCGCCTCGGCGGCGTTACGCGCTTGCTCTTGCGTGTTGGCCACCACCACGGCCACATGGTCGCCCACATAGCGCACCTTGCCGATGGCCAAAATCGGGTGCATCGGCTCTTTCATGGGGCTGCCATCGGGGTTGCTGATGAGCCAGCCGCAGGGCAGACCGCCCATCTTGCCCTCAATGTCTTTGCCGCTAAAGATGGCGGCCACGCCGGGCATTTTGGCCGCCTCGGCGGTGTCGATGCTCTTGATGCGGGCATGGGCGTAGGGCGAGCGCACAAAGGCGGCGTATTTCTGGTTGGCTTGTTGAATGTCGTCGGTGTAGTTGCCTACGCCGGTGAGAAAGCGCACATCTTCCTTGCGCTTGAGCGATTGGCCGATATGCGGCAGCTTGGCAAATTCATTGGCACCCATGGTGTTGTCTCCTATGGCTGATTTTTGAGGGG
>JAHAYB010000416.1 GCA_018384835.1 Comamonas sp. | reverse complement strand
GCTTAATAACCGTGTAAATAAATTTTATATTGGTATTTTTCAGCATTTTATACACTTGTATTTGGTAAGCGTCTGATTTTTCTTTGCTGAAATTGCCATTCTGAGCTGCTTGGTAATCTTCATCTGCTAATAAGAAGGCGGCATTGCTGGCGGCAATCATTAACTCTGCATCAACTTGGCGGAACAAATCGCCTTTGCGTATTTGTACACTATACCAAGTGTATGAAGTAATGACTAAAATATTTAGCAATATTACTGTTGCTAATAAACGCCATTTAATACTTAAAAATAAATTTTTCATTTTTCTAACTTTGATCGCTCAAATCTCCAAGATACCAAGATGCCGAACATGATGGATTTTAGTACCTCATGGGGTTGTTTGGCGCATAATTCCCCCTTCAAATTGACTGCTAGATAGCTAGAGAGAGCGTTTTATGCTGAAAACCGTTTTTGTAATCAATGGCCCTAATCTGAATTTACTGGGTACGCGTGAGCCGCAAGTTTATGGGGCGCACACTTTAGCCGATGTAGAAGAACTCTGTCAGCAAGCCTGCCAACGCCATGGCCTGCAATTGCGCTTTCACCAAAGCAACCATGAGGGGCAGTTGTTGGACTGGATTCACGAAGCCGGGCAGTTACACGCCCAAGGCCAGTTGGCAGGGGTGATTTTGAACGCTGGAGCCTACACCCACACCAGCATTGCGTTGATGGATGCCATCAAGGGCACGGGCGTAGCGCTGTTGGAGCTGCATATCAGCAACGTGTTTGCGCGTGAGGCGTTTCGCCACCATTCCTACCTCTCGCCTGTGGCGCGGGCGGTGGTGTGTGGTTTAGGGGTGCAAGGTTACGCCCTGGCGGTGGAGGCTGTGGCGCAGTGGTAAACGGTACAGAGAAAGACCAGCAGCACACTCCCCTACCCTGGGCGCTGGATGCCCCTGGCGCAGCAGAAGATATAGCCGCCATCGCCGCCGGGCAGGCATTGCACCCCCTGGTGGCGCACTGGCAGGCCAAGGCGCAGGTGCGGCGTATTGCACATACAGGAGGGCATTTGCTGTTGCACCACTGGCCAGCCGCAGCACCTGTATCTGCCTCCGCACCCGCTTCGGCTACGGCACAGGCGCAGCAGGGCACAAAAGCACCGGTGTTGCTGCTGCACGGCGGCAGCGGTAGCTGGACGCATTGGGTGGCCAACTTGGCCGATTTGACGGCCGCTGGTCATGCCGTATGGGCGGTGGATATGCCTGGCTTTGGCGGCTCTGACCCCGTGCCCGGCCAGCAGGATGTGGACGATACCCTGCCCCTGCTGGCGCAAATGCTAGAACAATGCTTTGCCGCCCAAGCGGTGCAGTTGATGGGCTTTTCCCTAGGGGGATTTACGGCGGGGCTGCTGGCCGCTGCCTACCCCCACTTGGTGCGCCAGTTAGTGCTGGTTGGTGCGCCTGGCCTGGGCTTGCGCGACAAGCCTATCTACCGCCTGCAAGGCTGGCGGCATTTGCCAGACCCCCAAGCCCAGTTGCTGCGCCATTGCCACAACCTAGGGGCGCTGATGTTTGCCGACAAGCGCCGCATCGACCGCGACACCCTGGCGCTACACGTGGCCAACGTGCGCTGTGACCGCCTGCCGCGCCGACGCTTGGCCGCCACCGATGCCCTGCGCCAAGCGCTAGGCCATATCACCTGCCCGGTACATGCCATTTATGGCGAGCAGGACGTGATTTACAGTGGCTTGTGGCTCCAGGTGCAAGCCTGCTTACAAGGCCATGCCCGGCAATTTCAGCGCCTGCACCTGCTGCCCGGCGTAGGGCATTGGGCGCAGTACGAGCAGCCTACAGCCTTCGCTCAAGCCGTATTACCTTTGCTGTTATAGAAATAAGCGCCCAGTTTTAGGCACAATAGTTGGCATTTCAGCATTTAAGAGGAGTGTATCCAGCACCTTTGCTGGTAACACAAAAATGAAATGGCCTGCCCATGCGTTTGAACCTGCCCGTTACCCAAAATCACCACGACTACTCGGGCAATGAGCTACTGGTCTCTAGCACAGATCTAAAAGGTGACATCACCCACTGCAACGCAGCGTTTCAGCGCGTCAGTGGCTATGAGATGCACGAGCTCATTGGTCAGCCGCACAGCATCATCCGCCATCCTGATGTGCCGCCCGAGGCATTTCGTGACCTGTGGCGCACCATTGGCCGTGGTCGCCCCTGGACGGGGCTGGTCAAGAACCGGCGTAAAAACGGGGATTACTACTGGGTGCGTGCCAACGTCACGCCCATCATGGCCAATGGTAAGCCGCGTGAATACCTGTCGGTGCGCACCAAACCCTCTGCCGAAGAAATTGCCGCCGCCGAAGGGCTGTACGCTCAAATGCGCGAGGCCAGCAGCCAAGGGCGCACCTTTGTAGAGATTGTGCATGGCCGCGTCTATCGGCCTGGCTGGCGTGGCCGTGTGCAGCGCCTGATGGAAATGGGCATTAACAAGCGCCTTATGCTCTGGCTGGTAGCGCTACTTGGCTGCGTGTTGCTGCCTGACCTATTAGGCATGAGCGGAACCAGCGCTTTGGCTGCGCGTATCGCTCTGTTTGTGCTGGGAGCGGGGGCGCTGTTGTGGCATTTTCAGAAATCCTGCGTCGAAGGCTTGGAAGCTGCCGAGCGCTGCGCCCTAGATATCGCTGGGGGCAACCTGACTACGCCGGTAGAAAACCCCTACCACGGCTCTCTGGGGCAGTTAATGCACTGTATGCAGCAAATTCAAGTCAACCTGCGTGCCGTGGTGGGCGATATTCGGGTAGAGATTCGTGACTTTAACGCCACCACCCAAGACATCGCCCGGGGCAGTGATGACTTGGCGCACCGCGTAGAAGTACAAGTGCAGGGGCTGCAACACACCACCGAGGCCATGGACAGCATCGCCCTTTCCGTAGCGCAAACCGACGACATCACCAACCGCATGCGCCAGCACAGCCAGCACAGCAGCCACATCAGCGCCCAGGGCAGCCAAACCATCCAAGCGGTAGCGCAGGCCATGGACAGCATACGCAGCAGCTCGGCGCGTATGGGGGAGATTACCTCCACCATCGAGAGCATCGCCTTTCAAACCAACTTGCTGGCATTGAACGCTGCGGTAGAAGCCGCCCGCGCTGGCGAGCAAGGCCGGGGTTTTGCCGTCGTCGCTACCGAGGTGCGCACCCTAGCGCAGCGCAGCGCCAACGCCGCCCAAGAAATTAGCGCACTGATTGCGCAAGCGCTGCAAGGCATCAACGAAGGCCACCAGCGGATGCAGCAAGCAGACACTACCATTGGCCGCATGGTGCAGGCCACAGCGCAGGTAGATGGTTTGATTCAGGAAATCAGCCAAGCCAGCCAAGCCCAAAACGAAGGCGTGCAGCAAGTGAGCGCGACCTTAAACCAGCTTGACCAAATGACCCAGCAAAACGCCGCCTTGGCGCAAGAGTCCAGCGCCGCAGCGCAAATGCTGCACGGCAGCATCCACGGCTTAGAGCGCTCGGTGGGCGTATTTACCTTCTAAGCATCTGCCGCCCTATGCCCGCCTCAGCCCCTGACCAGCTCACTATCGACCTGCACTGGCAGCGCCCAGGTTTTACCCTGGCCTTTACCGCCCAGCTCCCAGGGCGTGGCGTTACGGCGTTGTTTGGCCCCTCGGGCTGCGGCAAAACCACCTGCCTACGCGCCATTGCTGGCCTAGAGCGTGCCCAGGGGCAGGTGGTCATCAACGGCCAGACTTGGCAGGACGACAGCCGCCGCCAATGGCTGCCCACCCACCGCCGCGCCTTGGGCTATGTGTTTCAAGAGGCCAGCTTGT
>JAHAYB010000415.1 GCA_018384835.1 Comamonas sp. | reverse complement strand
TAAAGTCATTGACCTGCTGAGCTACATCGAGCAGGTCGAAAAGCTCAAAAGAAAGCCTGCCTTCAGCGTGCCTGACGATTACTTCGTCGCGCATCGGCATGAGCTGCAGGGCCTGCCCGAACTGCAGTTCAACCTCCAGCAAGAGGGAGACGACGTCTGGCTGAAACTCCCTCGATTGCAAGAGGTAGCGGCACCGGAACTGGATGCCCTGCTGAAGCCCTGGGTGACTGTCTCGAAGTCCCCAGACAAGGCCCCAGAAATCAAGCAGGAGGTTCAGACACCTGTCCCGGGTGAAGAGCCCAAGCGCGAGCGCCTGCAGGACCGCCCGGATGTCAAGGCGCAGTTCGACTGGTACGTGGAGTACATGTGGAAGCCTTGGTCACAAACCGAGCGCCCACGTCGCAAAACCATCTCGCTGTACAACAAGCTCTTTGCCCTGCAGCAGGCTATCTCCTCTGAAGGGGCTGAGACACCCCTGGAGCTGGTCTGGGGCATTGGCCATGCCGTCTGGAAGAAAGACGGCTACGCAACTCCCGTCAAGCATCCACTGCTAGTTCAGGCGTGCAGCATCACCCTCAACGAGCTGACCCTCGACCTTGAAATCAGGCCGCGGGATATCGAGCCCAAGCTAGAGGTGGACTGCTATGCCGAAATGGAAATCCCCGGGGTGCACCAGCTGGAGACCTTCTGGAAGAAGGTGGTGGAATCCAGCGCTAGCCGCCTGACGCCCTTTGATTCCAGCACCTATGAGCCTTCGCTGCGTGCGGCGGTGGGTCACCTGAACCCGTCAGGTGCTTACGTTGACGCCAAAGACTGGACCAGCCTGCCGACCCCCTCCGAAAAGCTCCTGGTCACTGGCAGCTGGTCATTTTTGGTCGCAAACGGTCTGGCGACATACTGCTCGAAGACATCCGACGCCTCAAACAGAAGCTCGAAGTAGCCACCGCGGTTCCCGCCGTGATTCACAGTTTTGTCGTGTCCGGAGACGACACGGTTCGCAGGCAGCCCGAAATCCCGTTCCGCGGCCTGTCAACCAGCCACGGACCCCGCGATGCCCGTGAGTTGTACTTTCCGATGCCGTACAACGACGAGCAGGTCTCCATCATCCAGAAGTTGGAGAGCAACGACGGTGTTGTGGTTCAGGGCCCGCCTGGCACCGGCAAAACACACACTATCGCCAACGTCATATGCCACTACCTGGCGCAGGGCAAGCGCGTGCTTGTCACCGCAAAAGGCGAATCGGCTTTGGCAGTCGTCCAAGAAAAGCTGCCGGAGCGCATACGACCCTTGTGCGTCGCGCTGCTGTCCGATGAACGTGATGGCATGAAGCAGTTCGAGCATGCCATTCAGACCATCGCTTCCAGCGTCTCTGGCCTGAACCCGAACCAGGCGGAAAAGGCCATTGCGGCTGCCGAACAGCTGCTGGACCAACTGCACGCAAAGATTGCTCACGTCGACCAAACGGTGGAGGAGCACGCTCAGCGCCACATGCGCCACTACACCTTCCGCGGCAAGCAGGTCAGCCCGGAAGAGATGGCCCGGGAAGTGCTCGAGCAGGCCGAACAGCACCAGTGGTTCGATGACGAACCCCCGGAGGTCCAGGAGCTGCCTGTCGCGGACGCTGACATTTCCGCCTTGCGCCAAGCTCGCAAGGCAGTGGGTGACGACCTGGTCTATGTGGGAACCACCGTGCCCAAGGCCGATGAGTTTCCTCAATGGGTCGACATGCTGGCGCTCCATCGCGACCTGGTACGCGCCAAGACGATTGAAGCCAAGGTTGAGACAGGCGCGGTTCTGGCGTTGGCGGACGCCACGCTTGATACCTTTGACAAGGCCAAGCACCTCGCTGATTTTTTGAGCCAGCGCCAACAAATTCAAGGTCGTGTCGCTGCCGCGCAGACGCCGTGGTCCGAGTCCCTGCGTTCGCGGATGTCCGATATGACCCAAGACGACCCGTTGCTCGTGGCGTTGAGGCAGGCTTGCGACAACCTGCAACTGCTCGAAAAGGCCAGAGCAGCCCTCGTGCCCAAGGCTGTGCAACTGCCGGCCGACGCGGAACTCGACGAGGACTTCAACGACGCCCTGGTTCGACTGCTTGCCGGCAAGAGCGCCTTTGCGTTGCCCTTTGGAAAATCTGCAGCACGGAAACTGGTGGAAGCCGTCACGGTTGCTGGCACCAAGCCCAAAGGCGTCGAAGACTGGCAACTGGTCAACGAGTGGGTTCAGTGGCGTCTGCAGGCCCGTAAGGCCCTAGCCCAGTGGTCATCGCTCTCTGGTGAGTTTGGTTTCGACGCGCCCAACACTGGGCCTGAGCAGGCGGTGCGCGGGTTAACGCCTGCCATTGCGCTGGTTCGCGATGTCGACCAACTCCAGTTCGAGTTCGATGCGCAGTTGGAGGCAAAGGTCTCTGGCGTCTTTGGGGGCGCAGGGGCAGCCCCCCTGTGGGACCAGGAAGAAGCCTTCGTGGGTGTGCTGCGCGAGAGCTTGCAGTCGCACTTGGACAAGGGCCGACTCGGATACGCACTGCGTCGGGTGCAGGAAATCGCCAAAAAGCTCGATGGCCACACAGGGGGCATCGTCAACGAGGTCCGCGATTTTCTTTTGGGCCCTCTGGGTCGGCCGGATGCTGACGAAAGTGTTTTGCAGACCACGTGGCTCGCCACGATGTCCGAGTTGGAGCGACTGCAGCAACTTTGGCCCCACATCGTCACCATCGAGCAGGTCACCGCATTGCTGGAGAGCGCCGGCGCGCCTAAATGGGCCCAACGTGCCAAAGCACTGAAGGTCGAGGGAGAAATCGACGCACTGGTGCCATTCAACTGGAGGGAAGCTTGGGACTGGCGCTTGGCGGTCTGCTTCCTGGACCGTATCGACGGACACCACAAGATGCGCCAGCTC
>JAHAYB010000413.1 GCA_018384835.1 Comamonas sp. | reverse complement strand
GTCTTTGTCCGCATCAATCACGCCCATTTCCTTGAGGTATTCCTCAGGGGTGGGCAGCTTGCCGATACGCGCAGCAATCGCGGCCAGAAGGTTCAATAAATGCTGCATAAAAGCGCCTAAATCGGCAAAAAAATTCCACGCCGCCCAAGCCGCGCAAGGGGGCAAATATAAGGGGTGGCTCTTGGCCCCGAGCTGTACATGGGCAGATTAGACGCTAGCTTGCACAGCAGTGCGCTCAAGAGTGGCGTAGAATACGCCGTTTCGGGGCTGTCCTGGTTTCGACGTGGGTACGGGACCGGAGTGGTGCATGTCGAGCTTGAGTGATGCTCGTAAATCTCCATTCAACAAAAGTAACTGCAAACGACGAACGTTTCGCACTCGCCGCTTAAATCCGGTGAGCCTTGCAACAGCACGCTAATGGGCTGGGCAAGGGGGTAGCAATACCTCCAGGCTGCAAGGGAATTTGCATTAGCTGGCTGGCTATCGGGCTTCTTGGTAGTTAGCAAGATTTTAGGAAGCTGGCTGCCTGCGTAACGTGTGCCTGCGTGACGCAAGCGGTAAGACCCAAATCAGAGCGCTAAACATGTAGATCTGCCCGGCGAAGGCTTGCGGACGCGGGTTCAATTCCCGCCAGCTCCACCACTCAACACAAGGCCACACAATGAGAAGTCACTGTGTGGCCTTACTTTTTGGCTCCTCTCGTTGTGTGGTGTTGTGCTGAAATTCACACCAAAATCACACCGGCTTTCATCCAAATTTATCGCAAATTTCCATAAGAAAACCCCGCCAGACGTTCTGTTTGGCGGGGTTTTTGCGTTACCGCAAGCGTGGCTTATCAGGCGGCCACAGTCTTGGCGTTTTCTACATACTCTTCAATTTCGTTGAAGTTCATGTAGCGGTACACGCTGTCTTTGTCCGCATCAATCACGCCCATTTCCTTGAGGTATTCCTCAGGGGTGGGCAGCTTGCCGATACGCGCAGCAATCGCGGCCAGCTCTGCCGAGCCCAGGAACACATTGGTGTTCTTGCCCAGACGGTTGGGGAAGTTGCGGGTGGAGGTGGAAATGGCCGTGGCACCTTCACGCATTTGCGCCTGGTTACCCATGCACAGCGAGCAGCCAGGCATTTCAGTACGTGCACCTGCTGTACCAAAGGCGGCGTAATGGCCTTCTTTGATGAGTTCGCTCTCGTCCATTTTGGTGGGAGGGGCGACCCACAGGCGGGTAGGAATGTCGCGCTGGCCTTGCAGCAAGGTGGCAGCGGCGCGGAAGTGGCCGATGTTGGTCATGCACGAGCCGATAAAGGCTTCGTCAATCTTGGTGCCAGCCACTTCGGACAGGAACTTGGCATCGTCAGGGTCGTTGGGGCAGCAGACGATGGGTTCTTTGATGTCGTTCATGTCGATTTCGATAACGGCGGCGTATTCTGCGTCGGCATCGGCATCGAGCAACTGGGGATTGTCCAGCCAAGCCTGCACTTTTTCGATACGGCGTTGCAGGGTTTTGGCATCAGCGTAGCCATCGGCAATCATGTTCTGCATGAGCACGATGTTGGACTTCAGATACTCAATGATGGGTTCCTTGTTGAGCTTGATGGTGCAACCAGCGGCGCTGCGCTCGGCAGAAGCATCGGACAGTTCAAAGGCTTGCTCAACTTTAAGGTTGGGCAGACCTTCGATTTCCAAAATCTTGCCGGAGAACACGTTCACCTTACCGGCCTTGGCCACGGTCAGCAAACCAGCTTTGATGGCATACAGCGGAATGGCATGTACCAGGTCGCGCAGGGTTACGCCGGGTTGCAGTTCGCCTTTGAAGCGCACCAGCACCGACTCGGGCATGTCCAGAGGCATCACACCGGTTGCAGCGCCAAAGGCCACCAGACCCGAACCAGCGGGGAAGGAGATGCCGATCGGGAAGCGGGTGTGCGAGTCGCCACCAGTACCGACGGTATCGGGCAACAGCAGGCGGTTGAGCCAGGAGTGAATCACGCCATCACCGGGTCGCAGCGCCACGCCGCCACGGCTGCTGATGAAGTCAGGCAGGGTGCGGTGGGTTTTTACTTCCACGGGTTTGGGGTAGGCGGCGGTGTGACAGAAGGATTGCATCACCATGTCGGCAGAGAAGCCCAGGCAGGCCAGGTCTTTCAGCTCGTCACGGGTCATGGGGCCAGTGGTGTCTTGGCTGCCGACGGTGGTCCTGCGCGGTTCGCAGTAAGTGCCGGGGCGGATGCCTTGGCCTTCGGGCAGACCGCAGGCGCGACCGACCATTTTCTGCGCCAGGGTGGAGCCGGCTTTGGATTCAGCAGGCGCTTGGGGCAGGCGGAAAGCGGTAGAAGCGGGCAGACCCAGGGCTTCGCGGGCTTTGGCAGTCAGTGCGCGGCCAATGATGAGGTTGATACGGCCACCGGCTTGCACTTCATCGAGCAGGACTTGGCTTTTGAGGGCGAAGTCGGCGATTTTTTCGCCAGCTTTTTCAATTTTGCCTTCGTAGGGGAAGATGTCGATGACATCGCCCATTTCCATTTTGGATACATCCACTTCGATGGGCAGGGAGCCGGAGTCTTCTTGCGTGTTGAAGAAGATGGGGGCAATCTTGCCGCCCAGAGTCACGCCGCCAAAGCGCTTGTTGGGCACGTAGGGAATGTCTTCGCCCGTCGCCCAAATCACGCTGTTGGTGGCGGATTTGCGGCTGGAGCCAGTGCCGACTACGTCGCCCACGTAGGCAACCACGTGGCCTTTTTGCTTCAGGTCTTCAATGTATTGGATGGGGCCGCGCACGCCGTCTTGCTCGGGCTTGAAGGCCGCGTCAGGACGGGTGTTTTTGAGCATCGCCAAGT
>JAHAYB010000408.1 GCA_018384835.1 Comamonas sp. | reverse complement strand
CACCAGGCCGGTGTCGTCTTCGAGGTAGTGGGTGAAAGCTACACAACCCAGACTTGCTCGTGCTGCGGGAGCATTCCTGCCAGCAGTCCGAAAGGTAGGGCGGGTCTTGGAATAAGAGAATGGACTTGCAGCAATTGCGGAGTGGTACACGACCGAGACCTCAATGCTGCCAAGAACATTCTCGCGCTCGGGCATGAGCGTCTCGCAGGAGGAATCCCCGTCCTTTAGGGCGGGGAGGATGTCAACAAGCTCCACAGCACCAGCGGCGGCTCCAGCGACAGCGAGGCAAAGGAGTTGATGGTCAAACCCACGGCACGCCCTTCGGGGCTGCGGGTGGTGACGATAGCCACCCCTGTGGGGTAGTTGCCTAGCAGTTGGCGCAGGGTGCGTGGGGAAAGGTCGTCATTCCCCCAGCTAGAGCGCTGCTCGGGAAGGGCGGGGGGAATAGGGTGGTGGATGGCCAGCGCGGGCGGGGTATCCAGAACAGGGCAGGCGGTGGCAGAAGACATGGCAAAACCTTTCACAGGCCAGCGCCACAAGGGGGAGTTTGGCAGCGATGTGCCAAGTCCCCTGTGGCGCTGCTGGTTGCGGGGGTAGAACAAAAAAGCCTAAAAAAGCCAAAAAGCCGAACCGCCAGCGCTAGGCCGCTTGTGCCACGCGGCTTTGGTGCTGGGCAATGAACTGCTCGGCGGCCTGGGCATCGTCCCACCAAGGGAAGTTGTTGGGGGGGTGGTTAAAGTTATTGGCCAGTTCGGCGGCCAAGCTGGGCAGGGTTTGGGCGGCTCCCATGACTTGTAGCACATGGGGCGCAGGGCCTGCCAACATGCTGTTCGTCCAGCGCACCACCAGGCGGGCATAGTCCCAATAGGTTTCAAAGGTTTGTTCCATCCACTCGCGGGTAAAGGGCTGCTCGCCGCGCTCCAGGATGGAGTCCAGATACACCTTGGCGCATTTGGCCGCATTGTTGGAGCCTTGGCCGGTAATGGGGTCATTGGTAGTCACCGCATCGCCAATGCCCAGCACCATGCGGCCAGAGGGCAGGGTCAGCACCGGCTTGCGCACTGTGGGCGCAAAGCGGCCTGCCAAGATGCCGCCAGCGTCGGTCAGCTCTACCTTGCGGGCGCGTTCGGCCTCCCAGGGCAGGAAGGTGTTGAGAATGTTCAGGCTGGTTGCCAAGTGCTCTTGCGGGGTGTTGACGTTGTTCCAGCAGTCCATGGGGCCGCCGAGCATCCCCTCAAACACCATCACGTCACAAGCGCCGCTGTGGGTGTAGGTGGGGAAAACAAAATACTCGCCCACGCCGGGAATGAAGTTAAACGACACACGCGAATAGTTGGGCGTAGGCTCCAGCCCGTGGATATAGGTCAGCGCTAGGGCGCGTTGGGGCTTGTCGTAGGGCGAGCGGCTGGCATCGCGCTCTAGCAGCTTGACGATTTCGCCCTTGCCGCCTGCCAGCAGCACCAGGTCGTTGCTGGCGGCCAGCTCTTCCAGCTCGGCCACGCCTACGTCTTGGTAGCGCACGGTAGCGCCGCGCTGCTCCAACTGCTCTAGCCAGACGGGCATTTTGATGCGCTGGTCAGTGGCTTGGGCGACTTTTTCTAGCGGGGCGCTCCACTGCACGGCGCGTTCGCCGGCTTTTTCGGGGTGGGGCACGGCAAAGCCAATGCCTTCTACGGGTGGGCAGATGTCTTCCCAGTCGTTAATGCCCAGGCCGCGCTCTACTTCCAGCGCGTCGTGGAACATGCACTGGCTGGACATGACCTTGCCTTGGCGAATCTCGTCTGGGGTGCGATTGGTCACGACAGTGACTTGATAGCCCTTGGCCAATAGGCCGAATGCCACAGGCAGGCCAGCCTGGCCGCCGCCAACGATTGCAATGCTACGCATAGTTGTCTCCTTGCCCATCTGAACATGGGTCTATAGGTGGTTGGAAAAAATAGGAAAAATCAAAAAATGAGGAAGACGGCCACCCGCCTTAGCCTTACTCCATCAAGCGGGGAATGGCTGGCTTGGCCTGTTCAGGCCCCATGGCGGAATAGCCGCCATCCACGGCGTAATCTGCACCGGTTACAAAAGAGGCGTGCTCAGACAGCAGGAAGGCCACCACCTCGGCCACCTCTTGCGGGTTGCCTACGCGGCGCAGCAGGTGGTAATCGGCGGCCACGCGGTCGGTTTTGGCGCGGTCGCCACCGGTCAGCTCATCCATCACCCGTGACCACGTCCAGCCTGGCGAGACGGAGTTCACGCGGATGTTGTCGGGCGCAAAGTCCATCGCCATGTTCTTGGTGGCCTGCACCATGGCGGCTTTCGAGACGGGGTAGAGCCAGCGCCCGGTCTGCGCACATTTGGCTGAAATACTGGTGAAGTTAACAATCGCCCCGCCGCCCGCCTGCTGCAAATGCGGGCGCACCGCACGCCCAGCCATGATGGCGCTGACCAGGTTGACGTTCAGCGCCGTTAGCCAATCTGCGCGGCCAGAGTCTGCGCCGTCATCCAAATAGGTGGCGGCCAGGTTGACCAGGTTGTCGATGCGGCCAAACTCCTGGGCGACAGCGGCAATGGCGGCTTCTAACTGGGCATCGTCGGTAATATCTACTTGCCAGAAACGGGCGCGGCCATTGCTGTCGGCCACGGCTTGCTCGCCGCCCTTGCTGTCGATGTCGAATACGGCCACGCGTGCGCCATAGGCCAGTAACTGGCGCACTACGCCTGCGCCTATGATGGTTGCGCCGCCAGTCACAATGGCGACTTTGTCTTGTAAGCCTTGCATGGGCTGCTCTCCTGTGTGTTTGCAATAAATCTGTGAATAACAGTGGTGAATCACCTCGGTCTGGCTGCATCGGCCAGCGCAAGCGGATAGTGCCTGTGGCCGCTAGGACTGGCCTAGCCAGAAAATGCGCAGTCAGGCCAATTCGTGCAGTTATTTGCTGGTGGTGCGTAAAAACGGGATAGACAAGGGTTGTCCCTAATAGGGTTATCGTGTAAAGAAAGCAGCCGTATGGACAAGTTCAAAGCCTTTGCCTCTTTCGTCTCAGTCGCCACCCGTGGCAGCCTGAGCGCAGCGGCGCGGGCAGAGGGCGTGGCTCCAGCCATCATGGGGCGGCGCTTGGACGCGCTGGAAGCCCATCTGGGCGTGAAACTGCTGGTGCGCACCACGCGCAAACTCTCGCTTACCCACGAGGGCAGCGCCTTTTTAGAAGACTGCCAGCGCCTACTGGCCGAGGTGGCGCAGGCCGAGGCCAGCGTCTCCGCCGGGGGAATGCAGGCCAGAGGGCATTTGCGCATCACCGCGCCCGCAGGCTTTGGCCGCCGCCATGTAGCGCCGCTGGTACCGCCCTTTCAGGACATGCACCCCGAGGTGCGCATCTCGCTCAACCTGTCCGACCGGGTGATTGACTTGGCCGGCGAGGGTTACGACTGCGCCGTGCGCGTGGGGGATTTGCCCGACTCCTCCCTAGTCAGTATTCGCCTAGCCGATAACCGCCGCCTGTGCGTGGCCGCGCCTGCCTACATTGAGCGCTACGGGCGGCCACAACACCCCGGCCAGTTAAGCCAGCACCGCTGCCTGACGCTATCAAGCGATGCCTCGCAAACCAGGGGCTGGGCATTTCGCATTGATGCCGATGCAGGCAGACCAAGCTGGGCAAGCGCTGCCGCCCAGGGACAGCAGGTGGTGCATATCCGCCCCAGCGGCGCTTTGGATTGCACTGACGGCCAGGTGCTATACGACTGGTGTCTGGAAGGCTGGGGCATTGCCTGGCGCAGCACCTGGGAGGTCGAGCGCGACCTGGCCGCTGGCCGCCTGGTAGAGGTGCTGGAAGATTTTGTTGCCCCACCCAATGGTATTTTTTTGCTCTTGCCCCAGCGCAAGCACCTACCCCTGCGGGTGCGGCTGTGGATGGATTACCTGAAAATGCACTACGAGCGCCCGGCCTTCTGGCGCGATGGAGAAATTACGTGTTAATCGAAACCTTATTAGCCAGCCTGCA
>JAHAYB010000405.1 GCA_018384835.1 Comamonas sp. | reverse complement strand
GATGAGTTAGAGCAGATGAGTGCAGCCCCTTTCCCTACCGGTTCGGACTGCGTGCTGGTGACGTTTGAAGCCACTGAGGAGATGCTTTGCTTTCAAGCCCTAGGTTGGGAGCGCCCTGCGCATGTGCTTGATTTACGCACTGAATTCAAAAACCTGACCAATGGCTCTAATCCCCCCTTTGGCAATGAACTGCTAGGAGTGATGGGCTCTATGGGCATCCCAAGTTCTTGTGGTGGGAGCAAGGCATTTAGCCGCACGCCCCTTCGCACTGCAGCTCAAATGCAAGAGGCTCGCCAAGAAGTGCTTGAGTACTGTGAGGCGGAAGTACGTGCTATAGGGTTGGTGTTTGAGGGCATGCGCAGCCGCTTGGATTTGGATCGTGCTTTGCTGCGAGGTAGTTATGCGTGGCCTGCCGCGTACAGCCATGCTTTAGGCATCCCTGTGGACAAACACTTGTTCGAGTTGCTGCGTGACAACCTTCAAGCATTCCGCACTCACCTGTCTGAGTCTGCGGAGCACGATTTTGGCGTCTACAAAAACGGGAGCTTCTCCCATGAAAGGTTCACGCAATATTTAAGCGATCAGGGGGTGCCAGCTTGGCCTCGGAGTGTGACGCAGGAACGCTGGAAAGTGGATAAGGACACTTTTGAGGCAATGGCACTGCTGCATCCACAAATTGAGCCTTTGCGCCAAGTCCAAAGGGTGGTGGCGAAGGTCAGAGCGCTATCTATGAGTGTTGGTGAAGATGGTCGTAACAGAGCCAGCCTACGCCCGTTTTCATCCATCACTGGAAGAAATCAACCACGCTCTAGCGAGTCCGTCATTGGCTTGCCTTCTTGGTTGCGAGGATTGGTGCGCCCTGAACCAGGCAAAGCTGTGCTCTATATCGACTTTGCCCAGCAGGAGCTAGCTATTGCTGCAGCTTTGTCAGGTGATGAGGCAATGAAGACCGCTTACTGCAGCGGTGACTTTTACCTCTCCTTTGCGAAAAAGGCTGCAGCTGTGCCAGAGGATGCAACCAAGGCAACGCATGCGCTAGAGCGAGAGCGTTTTAAGGTCGTTGCTTTGGGCGTACTTTTTGGCATGAGCGCACAAGGTATTGCTTCAAGGCTGGGGATCAGTGTCCAGCAAGGCGAGGACTTGCTCAACGCGCATAAGAGAGCTTTCCCTCGTTTTTGGGAGTGGTCTAACGGCCTGCTGGATAAAACGCAAATGGAGGGCAAGCTGGAAACGCTCTTTGGGTGGGAGCTGCATTGGGGGCAAGAAAGCAAAGAGCGGACGGTGAAAAACTTTCCGATGCAAGCCACTGGTGCGGAAATGATGCGCCTAGCCCATGATGCTTTAGTTCAAGCTGGCATCCAAGTGTGTGCCCCCATCCATGACGCTTTCCTTATTGAGTGCGAGGAGTCTCAGATACAAGACGTGATCCAACGCTCTCAAGAGGTGCTGGCTTGGGCATCTGGGGTTGTGCTTGACGGCTTTGAGGTGGGCAGCGAAGTGGAGGTGGTTCGCCATGGTGAACGCTGGCTGCAGCCAAACGGGCAAGAGATGTGGCAAAAAGCGACTGATTTCTTACTTGAGCACTGCGGCGAGGAGGCGCTCTATGCAGCCTAGCCAAAGCGATGAGAAGTTGGTATTTGACTTGTCGCTCAACCAGTTCAAGCCTACTGCAAGGGTTCAGCGCTATGTGCGCACCATCCCCTATCAGTGGCTGAGAAGCTGCAATGCTCTGCCGGGAAAAGCCACCCAAGTAGCCCTCGGGCTTTGGTTCTTGGCGGGGGTGAAAAAGAGCTTTCAGTTTCGCTTGACTGCTGAAGCGGCAGAGCTTGCAGGTTGCTGTCGCAGCGCTCTTTACAAAGCACTGAACACGCTGGAGAAAGCTGGACTGATCTCTGTAGAGCGTGCCGCAGGCTCTCGTCCCATCGTAAGAATTCTCATGGTCGAATAAACCATGGGCAAAGAGGGCTCCTCACTAGGGGGCCCTTTTTGAAAGGGCCGAAGTCAGCGGCTTGTCTACAACCTTCGAACTGTCTCCCGTTAACGTAACTGGGCAGAACCGAGCAGCAATGCGGCGGGAATATCTAATGTCATCAATCGACGAATCATGTTCAAGCTCAATGGGCGGCTGCCTTTGAGTACTTCGTACACCCGATTCTTTGAGTCAATATAGGGCTCCATCTCTGACACAGGCAGGCCTTGCTGCTCCATATGAAACTTAATTGCTTCAGCAGGCATTGGGGGCTCCAATGGGGTAATGCTTTCGCTCGTAAGCTTCTATCAATGTCACCAATGCTTCAAAGCTTGCAGCCTCTTGACTTTCAGGCTCAGGCTCTTGGCCAGCATCAAAGACCATCTCCACCATCTTTAAAGCACGGCGGTAATCCTCTTCGGTACGGATAGGGCGTAGTTCAATGTTCATGCTCAGTGCTCCACATTAGCGGCATCAACCCTGTCGTAGTCTTGGTGTGTGCCGACAAACTTCATGAATAAAACACCAGCGCGGTACATGACCGCAACCACCAAGCGGTAGTCATTGCCTTTGATATTGAAGACAGGGGAAAAGGTTTCCGGCATTGCCCAGCTGTAGCCACAAGGATACAATCAACCATGCACAGCGTAATTGAAACTGAGGATTTTGCAGACTGGCTCGATAGCATCAAAGACATGCCGACCCGCATCCGCCTGCGGCGCAGACTAAGCAAAGCTACCCTTGGCAATTTGGGTGACGTAAAGCCTGTTGGAGATAGTGTTTGGGAAATGCGTGAGTTCTTTGGTCCAGGTTGGAGAATGTATTACGTGCAGCGTGGTGAAGTGCTTATCGTCATGCTCGGAGGTGGCGAAAAAAGTAGTCAAGACCGCGACATCGCTGCCGCCAAGTCCTTAGCGAAGGAGCTATTAAATGATCATTAAAACCCGGCCTTTTGACATGGCCAACTACTTGCGCTCTGAAGAAGAAATTGCAGAGTACCTTCGCCAAGTCCTTGAGGACAACGACCCTGCTGAGCTTGCTGCCGCGTTAGGCCATGTCGCTCGCGCAAGAGGAATGACTCAACTTGCTAAAGACACTGGCCTGTCCAGAGAGAGCTTGTACAAAAGCTTGTCTGGCGAACGCGCGCCAAGCTCTGACACGCTGTTCAAAGTCATTCGTGCAATGGGCTTTAAGCTATCCCTTAACCCCGTCTAATCTGTAGCAATCCAGCGGTGGGGTGGGAGGTCGGTGGGCGGGGGAGCTTCGCTAGTTTGATGATTAGCTTGGGAAAATCTAGGGCGTAGCTAACGACTACCCAGACAGGGGATGGGAAAGTCATGGGTGTAGCTGATTTTGCGCTCTTGAAATTGCAGCAACTTGTTGACGTTGTTTAGCTTTACAAGCACTTACTCAGGTTTGCTCACTAAAGGTCTGGATAACTTTGCCGGCACTAGCGGTAACGACACCATCATTGGTTCGATCGAGACTGGCAATGCCGAGATGAACACTTATTCCA
>JAHAYB010000394.1 GCA_018384835.1 Comamonas sp. | reverse complement strand
CTTGTTGGATATTTTTTCAATTTCTTACTCAACCTAAAAGGAGGCCATTCTCATGGCACGTATCTTCCTAGAACCCAACGACACCAGCTACATCATTTCCGACCCCGGTGCCAAGCTCTACGGCCACAAGGATGCGCCGGTTGCCCCCACCATTACCATCTTGCCCACCGCCGTGGGTGCTGAGGTCGATCAGCAAGTGGGGCGCGTGAACTTGGGCGGCAATATTGAAGACTTTGCCTTCAAATCCACCGGTAACGTCTTGCAAGTTTTTGATGCTGCGGGCAATTTGCTAGTGAGCATCCCTGTGCAAGACGACGAAGACGGCACAGCGCTAGGTACTAACAACGGCGTGTTTGATGTGAAGGTCAACAACGATCCCAACAGCGAAAATGCCGGTACGGTGACTGTGGGGGACAAGCCCGTCCCAAAGTCTGAGTCGCCCGATGACGACACCCCACCCGCTAAGGTAGAAGAGCCCGTCAAGAACGAAGAGCTGCCTGTGCAGCCGGTTAATCCAACGCCTACCCCTGATCCTGACCCCGATCCAACTCCTGACCCTGACCCTGACCCAACGCCCCCAACAACTGGCGGCGGAACAACTACAACTCCCCCAGCGCCGAGTTTTAGTGTGACTGAAAGCGGCACTGCACCGAATGTCAAGGTTGAATTTGCAAACGCCAGCGGCACTATTAACGTAACTTTTAACTCGGCGGATAACACCCTGTCGTTCACGAACGGTTCGGCTACGAAGAAAACCACCGCCAAGACCGACCAGATTTCTGAAATCGTGGTTGGCAGTGGCTTAACGTTGAAAGGCGATGCTGCCGCGCTGCATACCAACAAGGTTACTGGCGATGGCAAGGTGGAGATGACTGCCGGTGCTGACGGCGCTCAGACTATTGAAGTTCTGACCACAGGTGCCAACAAAATTGAGGGCGGTAAAGGCGCTGACCAGATTACGCTGGGTTCTGGCACTGGGAAGGATCAGATTGTTGTTAAGAGTGGTGATGCAAATACAGCACCTACCACAGCTGGTAGTAATGATGCTGGTAATGCTGGCACAGCTGCTTCAACGGTCTACACAGGTGCAGTTTCCAAGCTGACCGCAGGTGACACCATCGTCTTTACTTACAAAGGTGAAGCATTAACTGCAACCATTGGCACAATTTCTGGCAGCACAGCCACTGCTGCTGAAGTTCAAACTGCTATTGATGCAGCATTAACTAATACGAGCGGTGGTTCGGCAGCAGGTGCAGCAGGCGATGTCGTTGCTAGCTTTGAAAATAGCGATGCCGATCTAAAGCTGACTGCTAAAGATGTAGGCGATACCTTAGTAGGTGGTGATTTCACTGATGTTGATGGTGTCTCTTTTACGGCCTCCGACTCCAACGCCTCCGCTATGGACACCATCACCAACTTCGACTTGGCTAATGACAAGCTGCAGTTGAGCGGTGGTAATGATCTGTTTAATGGAACAGTTGCTGCAGGCTTGACTTTTAGTGTCGTCAATGGAGTGATCAGCATTACCAGCGGTGACCCTTCGAGCTACTCTGACCTTATCGACTATATGGCATTTGAAGTCATCTATGGAATGGACGATACCAAGTCGACAGCAGCCTACTACGATGGCACTGACACCTATATCTTCCAGGGTGATGGCGTAGGTGGTCAATCCGATGCTGACATCGTTATCAAACTGGCAGGTATTAACGCTACGGGTGATCTTGGCAATATTCTGATCTAACCCTTTACCCGCCTCATCTGGCGGGTTTAGGTTTAACTAACCGCAGCCCCTGCCCCTTATGAGGGGGCGGGGGTTTTCCGTTATGGCTGACTTGATCCGCAGTCCGCCCCAAAATCAGGGTCGAATAAATTCGACCCCTACGGTGTATTGATGAAACGTAGGTGCGAATAAATTCGCACCTACCTCTCCTTGAATAAGGGGGAAATTAAAAATTCTCCCCTTAGGGGGAGTACCCCGCAAGGGGGGAGGGGGTAAAAAGAGGGCAGAGCAATTGGGAACAGACCACGGTTAATTATTATCAAGGCTGAAATTCCCCTTCCGCCCCGCCAGCGCCGACTTTTCGTGGGTAGGATGCGTCTGTCCATCGAGCCGCAAGACCAAAGAAGGTTGCGGCAACGTCTATGCTGATTTGCAGACTTCTGATGCCGATGCCATGTATGTCAAGGCGCGTCTAGCCAGAAAGATTGGCGACATCATTCGCCATCGCCATTTGACGCAGCAACAGGCTGCCGAGATTTTGGGAATTCCGCAGCCCAAGTTGTCCGGCTTGCTGCGTGGACAGTTTCGCGGCATCAGCGAGACCAAGATGATCGAGTGCCTGAACCGCTTGGGTCGTGATGTAGAAATCGTGGTACGCAAGGCTAGGCGCAGCCGTCCGCAAGGGCAAACGCAGGTCGTGTTTGCTTGAGCCAACCCCACTGAATCTTTGCAAAACCCTTTAGTCCTAACCTTCTATGGAGAGTTTCATAATGCCTGCGGATAAAGTCGCTCGTATTTGTTGGAATACCAATAACTGGCAACGCCCCTCTGGTCCCTTGGGCAAAGTATCCAACCCTCAGGCGTATGAGGCGCAAAATGGATATGGTCACGAAGAGTGGCTTTTTGATATCAGCAAAATTATTGATGGATACCATTACGCCTATATCCAAGCAATTGGTCAGCATCGCAGTAAATACTTGGGAGAGACATTCAATATTTCGTTTTATGCAATAAATAGCTCAACCAAAGAGCGATGGTGGCTTGGCGAAATAAAAAATGTCCGCGTTGTCGGTGAAGATGAATCTAGGGAAATCTACGATGTGTACAAGAAAAATGGCTGGCTTGAAGAGATGTATGCTCAACTTGCTGTCGTATCTGCTAATGTAGATGATTTCAAGCGAATAACGCCAGAAGGTTTCTGCTGTATAAAGTTTTCTCCCTCTGACATGAATCTTCTCGAAGAGCCAATGAATTTTGATGCAGGAGATCCGGCAGTAAGATCAGACTACTATAATCTAAAGAATAAAAATGGTGTTCCAGAAAATATTGCACCTACAGATTTCGTCTTTACGCCTAAAGATGTTGAAAAGAAAGATAAAGTCACGGCAACTTATCGAGAGCAGGTTAAAGAAATCGACCTTGTTCATAATGAAATTCAAGAGGCTGTTTATAGACTCTTGGTGAAAGAGTATGGCAAGGAAAATGTCTCCTGTGAGCAAGATACAGGATACGGCACTAAAATTGATATTGCTGTAAAGGCAAATGATAGTTATATTTTTTACGAGATTAAAACTGCAAACACCTCCAAAGCATCAATACGCGAGGCATTATCTCAATTACTTGAGTACGCATACTATCCAAATCATGAACGTGCATCAAGACTCGTAATTATTTCGCCTGCTGCTCTTTCGCAGGATTCTGAGCGATACCTACGCAAGCTGCGCGAGCAATTCAAGATTCCAATTTACTATCAGCATTTTGATCTTGAAAAAAAATCAATTACTGCCAGAGAAATAGAAGGTCAACAGCTTCAGTAGTCCAGTCGCAGCGACCTTCACGCCAACTCAATCCGCAGATTCTTTCCCAGTGCTTTGGCAGCGCTGCTGAGGGTGGTTAGTGTCAGGCTGGTATCGGTTTCGTCGAGCAGGCGGTTGAGTGCAGCGCGGCTGGTATGCATCTTCTGCGCCAGCGCTGTCTTGGTCAGCTGCTGGGCTTTCATCTCTTGTGCAATCTGCCAAGCCACGACACGCTTGATAGCGACAGCATTGACCTCCTCCAGCACTGCGTCTTCCTCTAAAAGCTCGTCCAGACTGCTGCCGATGTGTGGGTTCATGATTGGCTCCTTAGTTGTTGCAAACGCCGCTTGGCAATATCCAGCTCGGCGGTTGGTGTGGCTTGGGACTTCTTGATAAAGCCATGCAGTAAAACCATCGTGTGCCCGATGACGGTGAACAGCACTCGGGCAATGCGGTCGGTTAGATGAATACGGACTTCCCATAAATCCCTTGCCATCTTGCGTACCAGAGGCATACCCAGAGGCCAACCGAACTGCACGGTTTTGATGTCCTCTCCGATGGTGCGCCGCTCGCTGGCAGGCAGGGATTTCAGCCACTCGCGCACAGGCTCGTTGCCGCTGTCGCTGCAAAAAAAGCGCACGTCAAGGATGGGAAGATTCATGTCAGGTAATGTATGGGAATGACAAATAATCGCAAATACAAAAATCGAATAATCGCGAATAATCATCGGGGACAGACCCCAATTTAATCCCAATTTCGATAATCGGGGACAGGACTACCGCGCCTATCTGGAGTGGCTGCACGAATACGCGGGTAAAACGGGCAGACCACGCAAGCAGCCCGAGCTGCTCTCTGGGGAGTTGTTTTGAAGCGACAAGCCGCTGGTTGCGCGAAGTCGAAGCCAGAACTGCAATGGTTCCCTTCGACTCCGGGGTTGCTGAGCGCAGTCGAAGTACTCAGGGAACGGAATCGCTGGCTGCGCTGGCTGCGCTGGCTGAGCGTAGTCGAAGCCAAGCCCTGTCATTGCCAGCGCAGCGCAGCAGTCTTCTTTCACTTACCAAACAACTCAGCGTGAGTGCCGGTACGCACGAAGTTAATGGCATTGCCTTTAAGCTGGTAGATCAGGAGAAAATCGCCACCAACATGGCATTCACGGAAATCTGCCCAATCGCCCTTGAGCGGGTGATCTAGCCACTCTGCCCCTAATGGCGCATCGTTGGCAATCAAGAGCAGCATGACCTCTTTGAGGTGTCTCATATCGTAGCGACCAGAGCGCGACAACCTTTCCCAGTCCTTTTGAAATGCCTTGGTGTAGTCGCTCGCTCGCGGCAGCGCTGCCCGTTTGCTACTGGCGGTTTTCTTCGAGCGCATCGAACAAGGCATCGGCTGATTCAAAGCGTGCTGAACGAGCTTGCATCATGGCTCGTGATTCCTCAATGGCGGCGCGAGTCTCGGCGTTGGGCACTTTCAGCTCTAGGGGAAAGGCTTGGTCGTTAACTATGCGCTTGAGCAAAATACGCACAGCATCTGATACTGATAGCCCCATAGAAGCCAATGCCTCGCTGGCTTGGGTTTTCATTTCTTGGTCAATGCGAATGTGTAGCATCGTGGTGTTTGCCATGACTGAATCCTCCGAATCCTCCGAATTGGTGGATGGATTTTGCATCTCTTTTGATATTTCGTCACTGAATCTCCGTAAAACCTTTTACACTATCTTCCAGCCGCAATTCTTGAGCCGAGCTTGCCCCCTCACGCATATACTCAGTTTTGGCGTGGGGAGCGCCTATCCGTAAGGACGGCGGCAAGGTTTTAGGACTTGTGTCTAGCCCCCACGCCACCCTTTGCTTCTCCTAGACAGTCAAGCACTGGGTGGCATGTTTGAACTTCCTAAAAAAAGTCAACGATCATGACCAGCGCATCAAGCATCCGCATCCACCGCAGCCCAGCGGTGGAGAGATTCACCATCCACCACAACCGCGTCCTGCAAGACAACCGCCTGAGCTGGAAGGCTTTAGGGCTGTTGTCCTACTTGCTTTCGCTGCCGAAAAAATGGCGTTTGAACCTCCAGCACTTGGCCAGCCTGCGCCAAGAAGGCCGCCACAGCACCCGAAGCGCCCTGACCGAGCTAGAAAAATACGGCTACGTCAGCAAGCATCAGATACGCGACAGCCAGGGGCGTTTTATAGAAACGCGCTGGGACGTGACCGACACGCCACACCAAGCCCAGCCACCGCAGTCAGAAAACCCGCCGTCGGAAAACCCGATTTCGGACAATCAGCAGCTAGAAAAAACAGAGCCTCAGAAAGCAGCAATTCATAGCAAGACAACCACAGCGCCGCCCCTGCAAACGCTAGAGCAGCTTCTTGCCGAAGCCTCGCCCGAGCAAAAAGCGCTGTACGAAGCGATTACCGCAAAAGTGCCGTTATGGATTAAAAACGAACCCGGCTGGCGCTTGGCCTTGGCACGAAAAGCGCGGGCGGGGCAGCTCACGGGCAGGGTTGCCGAATCGCCCCCCGCGCCGCCACTAGACCCCCAAGTGGCCGCCTACCTCGCCCAAAAAGCCCAAAAAGAAGCGCTCAAGCCGCCACCGAGCTACACCCCAGGCTACGGCCAAGCAATGCTGCAGGGCATTTGGTCGCGCTGGGGAGGGCGCAAGCAGAACTGCCCTGCCCTTTAGCACCTGTCCCTTCGACTACGCTCAGGGTGCGCTTTGGGCACCCCTCCTTAAAAAGGAGGGGCGTTAAAAACCCGAGCACCTCTCCCCCTGCCAAGGGGGAGTACCCCAAAGGGGGGAGGGGGTTAGGAGCGTGAGTTAAGCAAAGAACAGGATAAATAGAACCGCCCCGCCCATTACCACCCCGCCCTACGGGCACCCCTCCTTAAAAAGGAGGGG
>JAHAYB010000386.1 GCA_018384835.1 Comamonas sp. | reverse complement strand
CGCCTACACAGGTGAAAATATGGCGTATTTGCAAGTGGCAAAAAACGGGTTTAATCTGCTAAAAATAGCGACTGCAAATCGTTTAGAAAATCAAAACCACGCTCGCTGGGCTGGATTTTATCACCGTGGCGCTGTAATAAGCCTAAAGCAACAGCACGCTCTAATGGTGCAGAAATACTACTAGGGGGCAAGCCTGTGCGTTCTATAAAATTTTGCAAATAAGTGCCTTTGCGTAGGCGTAAGGCGTTAAGCATAAATTCAAATGGTAAATCTTGGCGGTGTACACTGCGGTCACTGGCTAGTGGCCTGCCCTCTAAGGCGGCTTTCATATAGCGCTGGGGTTCTTGTAAACGTACTTGGCGAATAATGCGATGGGCAAAACTCAATTTACTATGTGCCCCTGCACCAATTCCTAAATAATCACCAAACTGCCAGTAATTGAGGTTGTGTAGGCACTCTTGGTCGGCTTGGGCATAGGCAGAAACTTCATAACGTGCTAAACCCGCCAAGCTACAGGCTTCAGTAATGGCATCAAGCATGGCATAAGCACTGTCATCTTCCGGCAAATTATTTGGAGGGTATTTGGCGAAATAAGTATTCGGCTCAATACTAAGATGATAAACCGATAGGTGTGGTGGGGAAAATGCCAGCGCTTGGGCAATATCATTTTTCAAATCATATAAGCTTTGCCCCGGTAAGGCGTACATCATATCCAAGTTAAAGGTGGAAAATGCTTTGGCCGCCTCGGTGATAGCCGCTCTTGCCTGCTCTGCGCTGTGTACCCGCCCTAGGGCTTGAAGAAAGCGGTCATCAAAGCTCTGCACCCCTATAGATAAGCGAGTAACACCAGCTTGGGCAAAAGCAGCAAAGCGCTGGGTCTCAAAAGTGCCGGGATTGGCCTCCAGGGTAATTTCACAGGCGGCCTCTAAAGGCAGGCGGGCACGCAGGCCGCTGATTAAATCTGCAATGGCTTCAGGGCTAAATAAGCTGGGGGTTCCGCCCCCTATAAAAATACTATACACAGGCCGCCCCCATATCAGGGGTAGGCTAGCCTCTAAATCAGAAAATAAGGCTTGGATATACTGTTGCTCAGGTAAGTGAAGGTTATTACTTTTATCCCAAGCATGGGAATTAAAGTCACAGTAAGGGCATTTTTTAATGCACCAAGGCAAATGCACATATAAGCTCAAGGGTGGCAGGGTGCTCAGTTGCAATGTGCCTGGGCGCATATAGTGCTGCACATCAGCAGGGGCTTGCCCCAAAGGGTGATTCAAAGCAGGAGTGGCAGAGGCTGGAATAATAGGAATCATCAGTAAGATAGAAAAAAATATACAGAATAAGCCGCAGCACCAAATTGAGAAAATAAATCAGCCTGCCTAGGTATCGTTATAAAACCTAGGCGGCAGTAGCGGCGCTCTTGAATCAGGCTGCGGTGCGGTGCAGGGTTGTGGAATCACCGCTACGGCACGCTAGCTCTTAGGAGTTGGTAGGTGGCGGTGGCGGCTCCTGCTGGGGGGAGGACGGCGTGGTGCTCTGGGGTGGTTCATCCACCTCATCCAGGTCAAGCCCCAGGCTTTCAAAGTCAAAGCTGTCGAGCAGATTGCCTGCAGAACTTTCAGGACTTGGTGTGGCAGCTGGGATGGGGGTATCAGGAGGAGCTAAATCAAGCCCCAAATCTAAACCCAGGTTCAAGTCAAAATCAGCGCTTTCACCGCTTGGCGTATTTGCCGAAGTGCTGACAGAACCGGTATCCAAATCAGCACCAGCATCAGAAGGAGCAGCCGCTAACGCAGATGGCGTAGATAGCGCAGGGGTAGAGGCGTGGTCAGAGCCAGCAGGGGCGGTGCTTGTAGGCAGGCCAATGCTTTCTAAGTTATCAAAATCATCCAAGCTGATAGGGGCTGCTTCCTGCGTATCGCTGGCTAGCTCTTGCGGGGAAGAAGCGGGCTGTGTGCCCGTGGCAGCGCCAGTGCTGCCCAGCTCGGACAGGTTAATGTCTAGTAAGTCTCCCAACGCTGAAGGGGTCGTCGCAGGCTCAGGGATGGGGGAGGAGGGAGCCTGCTCTGGTGCTGGTGCTGGTGCTGGTGTTGCAGCATCTAAAGGCTCTTCTAACGTGAGGGGCGGTAAAGGGCTTGCTACCGATGGCGCTGCTGCATCAGTGGCTGTACCACTATCACTGGTGGCGGGGGGCAGTAGCTCAAGGGTAAAACCCGGCTCTAGCGGGTCATCTAAGTTCAACGGTGGCGGGGCTTGCGTGGACTGCCCCTGCTCTGGGTGTAGGGGGGGTAAGTCGGGCAAAGCGCTGTCTAGGCTGAGGGGCTGCTCGCCGGGCTGACTGTCTTGGGCTTCTTCGGCCTCTTCGGCTTGTTGGGCGGCTAGTGCTTGAGCAGCAGCCGCTTCTGCTTCTGCTTCTGCTTCTGCCTCAGCTTTTTCTTGGGCTACCAGCAAGGCGGCGTGGTTGATATCGGTGGTGTTTTTGCGGCCAAGTAAAGAGCCACGCTTGCTGGCCGGTACATCCTGCGCGACCTGATAGAGCACCACCAAATCATTGAATGCCGTCAGGCTAAAGCGCTCGGCCTGTGCCTGGCTAGGGTAGTGCAGCAGGTTGCGCAGCAGTGTGTGTACTTGCTCGGTAGGCCACTGGGCTTCAATGGAGCCAAGCGCTTGGGTGTAGGATTGCTCTAGGTTTTGGCCTTGATGCAGGTACTGGTCAGGCTGAGGAACATGGACGTTAAAGACCGCCTCCAAATGCTGGCGGGTTTGCTCAAATGCCTCGGTGCGGCTGAGTTGGTAGAAAAACTCTAGCAACTTCAGATAAGGCAGTGGCGAGGCTTGTGGCGCTCCATCAATTTGTGCTTGCAGCAAGCCTACGGCCTCATCGTACTCACCGATAGAGGCGTAAAACTCGGCCTGCTCTTGGACGTTCAAAATATCCTGCGCCGAAATGCTGTCATAGCCAGAGGTGATGGGGTTGGATTGGGTTTGCTCTGCTGCCAGCTCCGCCTGTTCAGACTCCAGCGCGGGCAAGGAGCTATCCAGTGCTGCACCCGCAGCAGTGCCAGCAGCAGCGGACATGGATGGCTTACGGGATGCTGCAAAGGCTGGCTCGCCTAGGGGTGCTGTGGCTGCATGGCTATCATCCATGGGTAGGGTATCGGCCTGTTCGAGGCTAGGCTCCGTGGCTTGGGCGCGTTTGCCAAGCGGTATGTTGAGGCCAAATAGGCGCAGGGTTTTGCCACCACGGGCTTTTTTGGCCGCTTTTTCGGCTTGTTTTTGGGCTGCTTTTTCGGCTTGGCGCTGCGCTTGGAGCAGTTTTTCAGATTTTTTAGGTGCAGTCGCTCCCTCCTCCAGCGCTGGTGCAGTCTGCATGATGGTCACGGTGGCAGACGTATCGGTGCTGCTGGCCAATTGCTTGGCAGTACGCAAGCGCACCAGTAGCAATAACGCCATGAGCAGAGCCAGCGCCACTCCAGCCAGCGCTAGGTAGTTCAGCCAAACCTGCTCTTCATAGGCTTGCTGCGCCTGGCTCAACTCTGTGCTGAGGCGACGAATCCTGGCCTTGTCTTGGTTTTGTTGGCTGGTGAGCTGCTCGATTTGGTCTTGCAGCGCTGTCAGTGCTTGGGGCGCTGCACTCTGTTCGCTCTGTTCGCTCTGTTCGCTAGAGGTGGCTGGTGCAGCCGACTCGTCCTCGGTGGGCACGGGGTCATCAGTGGCACTGGTGCTGCTTGTGCTGCTTGTGCTGCTCAGAGGGGAGGCTATCTCTGCTGCGTCGCTGCTTTCTTGGGCAGCTTCGCCGGTATCAACAGTGTCGGTGGATTCATTGGAGTCGGTAGTCTCTGCTGGGCTTGTTGAAGCGCCTGCTGTGCCCGCTGTGCCTGTTATGTCCGTGCCTGTGCTTGGCTGTGCAGTTGGGGAGGGATGGTTACCCTCATCCCTAGTTTCAGTGTCTGTGGTATGAGCGCTAGCGCTGGCCTTCGCCTCAGCGGGGGGGGAAGATTCCTCACCGTTACCGGTAGCGGCTTCTTGCGCCACGGGGGCTGCGAGAGTAGGAGACGGAGCCGTCGGCTCCTGAGCACTAGCGGCAGGCGCTGGTGCAGCCGCCGTAGCTTGCGGAGGGGTAGGGGTAGGTAGTGCTGGTACTGGCGCTAAACCGGCTAAAGCAGGGGTCTGCGCCGCTGTTTGCACAGGTGCAGGGTCTGCCAGCAAGGTATAGCGACGCGCCATTTTGCTGGTGCAACCGGCTTGTACATACAGGCTGACCACAGGCTCGTTGATATTTTGCTGGCTGTGGATGCGTATGCCATAAGGCTCTAGGGCACTGACTTGTACGGGCACGGCAGACTCGCCAAAGCGGGCGCTTGCCTCAACACAACTACTCTCTAGCGTCTGTCCGGGGTCGGGGACAAAGCCAATCAGTACATCCAGGGGGGTACCAAGAAAGGCTTGCCCTTGCACAGCCCCCAAGCTCAAGGCGTGGGCTGGTACTGCAACGCCCAGCCCCCAAATAGCAGACAAAATAATCTGATGGCGTAGTCTCACAAAGACCTCTTATTTAATACTATTTCTAAAGAAAAAAATGGCCTCTATGGGGGGCGCTGATTAAGGCGCTTCACCCCAGCGCTGGGTAAAGGCTTGCTCTAGGGCTTGGCACTCTTGGGCATCTGTGAAGTGGCGAGGCTTATCTTCATCGGGCTGGCGTTTAATATCTTTCCAGCATTGGCGGATGCTTTCGCGCTCTATCCAGCGGGTTTCTTTATCTGGTGCAATGCTAAACATCAGCTCACTGGCTAGCATCAGCACAATAAAAATTACGATAGGTAAACCAAGCAGCCAGCGCCAAATGCGGAACTTGACCGGCTCGGCCTCTGCGCTTTGTGTGGGTGGTGTGGAGGACATACCAGCAGAAAAAAACAATCAAAATACCCGGCGTGCGCCATTAAAGCGCTGCGTCCAATACTTGGCTTGCATACTCTCTACCCGTACCGATTTGCCAGAGCTGGGCGAGTGGATAAACTTGCCCTCTCCAATATAAATACCTACATGGCTAAAAGCGCGGCGCATGGTATTAAAAAATACCAAATCACCAGGGCGTAATTCGGATTTTTTAATTTTCTGGGTGGCTTGCGCTTGGTCACGCGCCACACGGGGCAGGCTGTGCTGGGCAGTGTCTGCAAAAATATTCTGTACAAAGCCACTGCAATCAAAACCGGTTTGCGCATCATTGCCGCCACGCAGATAGGGCGTACCCACTAAAGAGATAGCGGTAAATACCAAATCAGCAACCGGGTCTTTGGGCAAGGCCAGGCTTTGCGTGCCATGGCCTTGTTTCAACCCTAGGCCGCTATGCAGTAGCGGTGTTGGTGTTTGCTCTTGTGCCTGCGCTTGCAGCATGAGGAGCCAAGCCTGCTCGTCTAGGTGCAGGCTCAGGGCGCTTAGGCTGCTGTTTTGCGGCTCAGGCAGGGGCGGTGTCTCGGTGGCCTCGTGTGTGCTGGCGCTGGGTGCATGGCGCGTGCTGTGCGCGTCATGCCAATAAAACTCAGACTGTTCGGGGGATGTCACAATCGCCACTGTAGAAGAGGCAGGGGCGATACTGTTTTGAGCATGGGCTTGGGTACAAAAGTACAGTCCCAGAAATAAGATGTGTCGCAAGGCAAGCATGGGGGCGAAGGGTAACATGCTCCCGTTTGATTGTTGAGCTTCATAAACCGCAAACACCCGTCAAAAAGGAATTTTTTTCATGTTATTAGAGTGCGATGCCTCCCAACTGCTGTTGGTCGATTACCAAGACAAGCTCATGCCCGCCATTTTTGAGGGTCAGGCCGCTTTGGGCAATGCCTTGCGCTTGGCTCAAGCGGCGCGTTTATTGCAAGTGCCTGTTTGGGGCACAGAGCAAAACCCCGACAAACTCGGCCCCAACGCCCCAGCGCTTAAAGCCTTGTGTGACCGCAGTTTTAGCAAAATGAGCTTTAGCGCCGCTGTAGAAAGTAGCCTGCTCAACACCTTGCTAAGTGGCGCTCAACCGGCCAACGCGGCCAGACAATCGCCCAGCGGCGGTAATGCCCGCAGCCTGCCCAAGCACTTGCGCAAAGAGGCCGCACCCACCCCACCCGAGCGTCCCAGCATTGTGATTGCTGGCTGCGAGGCGCATGTGTGCCTGCTGCAAACTGCGCTGTCGCTGCTAGAGCAAGAGGAGCTGGAGGTTTGGGTGGTGACCGATGCGTGCAGCTCCAGAACCGAGCGCAATCGCGATGCCGCGTTTGACCGCTTGGCCGGCGCAGGCGCAGAGCTTGTGACCACGGAAATGGTGGTCTTTGAGTGGCTGCGCGATTGCCAGCACCCGGCATTTCGCCAGGCTTTGGCGCTGATTAAATAAAGAGGTTTAGGGCGCTAGGCGCTCGCGAAGCCACTGTGTGGCATTGCCAGCGCTGGGTAGGCGGCGGTATTGCAGGCGGTCGTGCAAGCGGCTGGCGCGGCCTTGCCAAAACTCCCAGCGGTCGGGAAGCAAGCGATAGCCCCCCCAGTGCGCTGGGCGTGGTGGTGCATCACCAAACTGTGCGCTGTAGTCGGCCAGGCGCTGCTCTAAAACTTCGCGCCCGGCAATGGCTTGGCTTTGCTCGCTTGCCCAAGCGCCTAGGCGCGAGTCCAGTGGGCGGCTGTGAAAGTAGGCATCGCTTTGCGCGGCCTCAACCGCTTGCACCTGCCCTTCGATGCGCACAATGCGCTCTAGCTCTGGCCAGTAAAACTGCAAAGCCGCCCAGGGGTTACCGGCCAGCTCCAAGCCCTTGCGGCTGTGGTAGTTGGTGTACCAAACAATCCCGCCCTGGTCGTAGCCCTTGATGAGCACGATGCGGGTACTGGGGCGCATATCGCTGCCCACAGTGGCCAAGGTCATGGCATTGGCATCGGCCACTTGGGCGGCTAGCGCCTCTTGCAGCCATTGGTCAAACTGCTGCAAAGGGTCGGGGTGGGAGGCGTTTTCATCCAGCGCGGCACGCTCATAGCTGCGGCGCAGGTGGGCAATTTGTTCAGGTAAGGCAGTCATAGCTGCTTATTGTGTACCCTTTACGCCCCTTACACAGGCTATAGCCTGATTTCTTACGCAAAGGTTACACACCTTTGTCCGTTGTGATTTAATTCGGTACAGCAAAGCTGCATCAACCTACCGCTAGTGCTCAAGCGCTACCTGCATGGCAGAGCGCTTCAGATGGAGAAGACTATGAATACCGCCGAAAACTATGATGCCCATGAACGCTTTGCCCTTGGATTCGTTTTTATTTTGCTATCTTTTTTAATCAGTACGATTATTGTTAGCGTGGTTTGGCTGCAAAACCCTATTTTTGCCACTATCCATCAGCCCGGCATTAGCGAATTACAAGTAAGCAATGCAACCAATGCAGAGGGTAACGCTAAAAGCAAAGCACCAACTAAAAAGCAAAGCGCCAACTATGGTGTCTATACCTACAGCACCGAAGCTGCGCCCCAGGAGCCTATGGCGCTTGCCCCACAAGCAATTGTGCAAACACAAGAAGTCAATACCCGTATTGATAACGGCGTTGTCAAGTTCTTTTTTGCCAGCGGCAAAGCAGACCTTCCAGCGCAAGCAGAGCAGGCTTTAGCGCTGATTGTTGAGGGCGCACAAGAGGAGGGTAAGCAGGTGCAAATCTCCGGCTTTCACGATGCCTCTGGCAACTTGGCGCAAAACCAAGCCTTGGCCAAACAACGTGCCCAAGCGGTGCAGGCGCAACTCGTCAAGCTAGGCGTAGATAGTAAAGCCATTGCTTTACATAAACCCTCACAAACTTTGGCCGACGGCGATAAAGCAGAAGCCCGCCGGGTAGAAGTGCGCTTGCTAGACCTGGCTGACCTAGACCCCCCATTACCCCAAACAAGCGCTAACCCAAGCAAGCCTTGAACATCAACAGTATTTCACTCACTCCAATAACAAGGATGACAAACATGTTTAGTATTGATAATATCAAAATCAGCACCCGCTTAGTCATCGGTTTTGGCATGATGGCGGTTTTGCTGCTGCTTAGCAGTGCCACTTCTTTATTTAAAGCGAATAATCTGCACCATGACTTTGAAACGGTAATTCAAAAACAATACCCCAAAGTGGTTCAAATTGAAGAAATACGCCATCTTTTTAGCCAAAATGAGCTAGCCATCAGCAATATGCTGCATTATAAAGAGCGTGCTAGCCATGACGATATGATTGAGAAAATCAAAACTAAACGCCAAGAAATTGATAAAAAAATTCAATTTTTTGAGCAACAATCTATGGAAGGGGAAGAGAAAAAAGTATTTGAGGAATTTAAGGCACTTCGCATCAAGTATTTAGAAATTCAGGATAAATATATAGAACTTATTCTTGAAGACCGTGCTTACGATGCCTTATTCACCCTCACCTTAGAAATGCCTTATGCCCGCGAGGATTATCATAAAGCACTGGAAAAAATTGTTGCTATCCAAAATGACCTAATGAATCAATCTGTTGATATTGCCAAAGATTCTGTACAAAACATGTACCTAGTAATTGGCGGCTCTACATTGATTGCTTTAATTGGGGCAACTATCTTATCTTTGTGGATTATTCGTACTATTACCCGCCCTATTGCCCAGGCAGTGGGTATTGCCCATGCAGTGGCACAAGGAAGGTTAACCCAGCCGATTGATGTAAAAGGCAATAATGAAACAGCCCAACTCTTACAATCCTTAAAGCAAATGCAATCGAGCTTAGTGCAAGTAGTGACCCAAGTGCGCGAAGGTTCTGAAGGGATTGCCGCAGCCAGCTCAGAAATTGCGCAAAGTAACCAAGACCTGTCCGAGCGCACAGAGAACCAAGCCAGTGCGCTACACGAAACCAGTGCTGCCATGGACCAGCTCAATACCCGTGTACAGCAAAATGCAGACCATGCGCTAGAGGCCAATCATTTAGCCAAAAAAGCATCAGATATTGCCTCTGAAGGAGGCAATGCTATGCAGTCAGTTGAGCGCACCATGCAGGCCATTGATAGCAGTGCCCAGCGCATAGCCGATATTATTGGGGTGATTGATGGGATTGCGTTTCAAACCAATATTTTGGCGCTCAATGCTGCCGTAGAAGCCGCCCGTGCTGGCGAACAAGGCCGTGGCTTTGCGGTAGTCGCTACCGAGGTACGCGCCCTAGCCGGACGCAGTGCAGAAGCAGCACGTGAAATTAAACGTTTGATTGATACCAGCCAAAATAGTGTGAATGCGGGTGTACAGGAAGTGCAGCACACCGGTCAAATTATGAGCGAGGTGGTGCAATCCATTGCCCAAGTCGCAAAAATTATGGGTGAAATTACCGGAGCGAGCAGGGAGCAAAGCCAAGGTGTACAGCAAGTAAACCATGCTGTGATTGATATGGAGCAAAGCACCCAACAAAATGCCACCTTGGTGGAGGAGATGGCCGCCGCTGCTATGCGTTTAAGCCAGCAGTCTCGGGTATTGGTGCAAACCGTCTCTGTATTTGAAATTAGTAATACCGGTAAAAGTATAAACACCGTAGAAGAAGGGGATAATAGCCACGCCTTCATCTTGGGCAATCATCATCACTCCAATAACTTATCGCTAGCTTAATATTTATTAGAATAATTATTTAAGGCTAACGCAATAGGGGCGTAACTCCTAATGACAATTGAGCATCCAGTATCAAAAACTGGCTGCAACACCCCCCCCCTAGCCCAATACTTCTTTCAATACCTCTATAAATGCTGTGGTGCGCTGGGGTAGCAAGTCCCGCCCAGGGGTTACACACCACAGCACCGTAGGCGGCAATTGCCAGTCGGGCAGCACCCTGGCAAGCACACCCTCCTCCACCAAAGGCTGGGCAAAACGCTCAGACAAGCCCACCACCCCCATGGCCTGCGCAGCCAGTGCCTGCTGCAAGCCTACAGAGTTGGCACTGTGAACCTGTTGGGGTAAGCCTTCCCAGGGGGGCATGGCGGCGCTGTTGTCGCTGTTGTGCAAGTGGGTTAGTCGCCAAGGCTGTAGCTCGCCAGCACTGGTTACCAAGGCCAAGCCGGTATGTGCTAGCAAATCAGTAGGCTGCTGCGGCCAACCATGCAAGGCCAAATAGTGCGGGCTGGCGTACAGGCCGTGGTACATGCGGATGATTTGCCGTGCAACCAGGCTGCTGTCATCGGGCAGGCGGCTGGCGGCGCGTACTGCTAGGTCAAAGCGCTCGGCCTGCAAATCTACACGGCGTGGGGATAAATCCAGCACCAAACGCACCTGTGGATAGCGCTGGGCATAGCGCGTGAGCACTTCTGTTAAGTGCAGTTCATGAAACTCGGGCGGAAACGATGCCCGCAGCACCCCCTGCGGTGCAGTTTGCCGGTATTGGGCTAAAGCGTTGGCCGCATCACTGGCATCACGCAGGCGCTGGGCGTGCGCTAGCATGTGCTGACCAAACTCCGTCAGGCTCAGGCGGCGGGTGCTGCGTTGCAGCAGTCGCTCGCCCAGGGCGTTTTCCAAGCCAGTTAAGCGCCGCGATACGGTGGCCTTGGGCAAACCCAGACGGTCGGCGGCGGCAGTCAGGCTACCGGCCTCAACCACGTGGGTAAACATAATCAAGTCATTGGCAATCATGGGGAAACTCTTGGTAGTTGAGTGTAATTATTGTTGCAAAAATGGAATTGTTAATCAATATTTTGGCAGTTTATCTTTGATTTTCAAAACAATATACTGATAGGCATCGATAGTTTATTCCGTTGTTTTTTTGATAGGAGATTGACCATGTCTGTACGCCTTGTTGTTCTGTATTACTCCACCTATGGCACTAACCATGAAATGGCAGAAATTGCCGCCCAAGCTGCCCGCGACGCTGGCGCTGAGGTACGCCTGCTGCAAGTGCCCGAAACGGCCCCGCAAGCCGTGGTAGAAGGCCAGCCCGCTTGGCTAGCGCAGCAGCAAAAAACCGCCCATATCCCCAAAGCCACGCCAGCCGATATGGAATGGGCGAATGCTTATTTGATTTCTGCCCCCACCCGCTTTGGCACCCTAGCCAGCCAGATGCACGCCTTTATCGACACTCTGGGCGGGCTGTGGGCCAAGGGCGGCCTGGCCAACAAAGCTGTATCGGCCATGACCTCGGCACAAAACACCCACGGCGGCCAAGAAGCCACGCTACTGGGCTTTTACACCAGCGTGATGCACTGGGGCGGCATGGTGGTGGCACCTGGCTTTACCGACCCAGCTATTTTCAAGACTGGCGGCAACGCCTACGGTTACAGCCACACCCAAGGCAAGCCCTTTGGGGAAGAGGCCAAGGCCAGCATCAGCTACCAAGCGCGTCGTTTGGTGCAGATAGGTGGCAAACTGGTTGCATAAACATGCTTCTTGTACTCACCGCACATCGCGCTATACAGAACTTACTACATCATTAAACAATTAAGAAAATCATTAGTTGTTTGCTAAAATAGCAGTTTTCACCAAACCCAAGGTAGAGGAGTCGGGGATATGAAAAAGCTGCTATCAGCGCTTATGGTGGGCTTGGCCTGTTGGACGGCGCAAGCGGTGGAGCTAGAAATCAGCGCCCAAGAGGTGTATGAAAAGGTCGAAAGCAACGACCCCGGCGTGCTTTTTGTGGATGTGCGCGACCCGCTGGAAATCATGTATATCGGCTTTACCGATGTGGTACACGTCAACATTCCCTTTATGACCGCCGACCGCAACGGCTGGGAGAAAGAGCGCGGCATCTACCCCATGGTGCGCAACCCTGACTTTGCCGCGCAAGTGAAGGCAGAACTCCAGCGCCGGGGCATGGATAAGAATGCCGAGGTCATCACCATGTGCCGCTCTGGCAGCGAGCGCGGCAAGCCCAGCGCCGACTTTCTGCGCGAAAACGGCCTGCCCAATGCCCGCTATGTGGTCAACGGCTTTCAAGGCAGCCCCGCGAAAGATGGCGAACATGTGGGCAAACGCATCGTCAACGGCTGGCAAAACAGCGGCCTGCCCTGGAGCGCCAAAATGTCGCCCAGCAAAATGTACCGCCTCGATGCAGACGCAGGCACTGCGCAATAAGGCATAGATAGGCGCGGCGCGGATGGCCTGCGGCCAGGTTTAAAACCTAGGCCACCGCAACTTAGGGGAAAATCGCCCCCCATGAATACAGTCTCCAACCCGGCGATATGCCGCAGCGCCAGCCCCCCTACTGCCGCGCCGCGCCTAGAGTTGCAGGGCATTACCAAGCGCTACCCCGCAGTAGTCGCCAACCAAAGCGTGAGTTTGACGGTGCAGCCCGGCCAGGCGCATGCCATCCTGGGGGAAAACGGCGCGGGCAAATCCACGCTGATGAAAATCATCTACGGCAGCACCCGCCCGGACGAGGGGCAAATCCTGGTCGATGGCTAGGCCGTAGAAATTCGTAACCCCCAGCAGGCGCGGCAACTGGGGATTGCCATGGTGTTTCAACACTTCAGCCTGTTTGACACGCTGACCGTGGCAGAAAACGTCTGGCTGGGGCTGGATAAAAGCCTGTCACTGGCGGAAGTGACCCAGCGCATCCGCAGCAAAGGAGCGCAATACGGGCTAGAGATTGACCCCCTGCGCCCGGTACACAGCCTGTCGGTGGGCGAGATGCAGCGCGTAGAGATTGTGCGTGCCCTGCTCACCAACCCGCGCCTGCTGATTTTGGATGAGCCAACCTCGGTGCTCACCCCCCAGGCAGTAGAGCAATTGTTTGTAGTGCTGCGCCAATTAGTAGCTGAGGGCTGCTCAATTCTGTACATCAGCCACAAGCTGCACGAGATTCGGGCGCTGTGCAGTGCTTGCACGGTGCTGCGCGGCGGCAAGGTCACGGGGGTGTGCAACCCGCAGGAAGAGAGCAATGCCTCGCTCTCGCGCATGATGATTGGTGCAGAGCCGCCTGCGCTAGAACACCGCCCCTTAGCCGCTGGCGCAGTGGTGTTGGCGGTGCAAGACTTATCCCTTCAAAGCCCGGATGCCTTTGGTGTGGACTTAATCGATGCCTGCCTGCAAGTGCGTGCTGGGGAGGTGGTCGGGCTGGCGGGCGTATCGGGCAACGGCCAGCAGGAGCTATTGCGCACCCTGTCTGGCGAAGACACCCGCGCCCAGGCGCAGATGCTGTGCATGGATGGCCAGCCCATTGGCCATCTGCCCCCACAGGCGCGCCGCGCCATGGGCTTGCACTTTGTGCCGGAAGAGCGCCTAGGGCGTGGCGCTGTGCCCAGCATGGGCTTGGCGCACAACCTGCTGCTGACCCGTGACGATGCCGTGGGGCGCGGCGGCTGGCTGCGCATGGGGGCGCTCAAGGCGCAGGCGCAGGCCATTATTGAACGCTTTGGCGTAAAGGCCGGTGGCGCGGATGCGCCTGCGCAGTCGCTATCGGGTGGCAACTTGCAAAAATTTATCGTTGGGCGCGAGATTGCTGCCCAGCCGCGTTTGCTCATCGTCTCCCAGCCGACTTGGGGGGTGGATGTGGGCGCAGCGGCGCAAATCCACGCTGAAATTCTGGCGCTGCGCGATGCGGGCTGCGCAGTGCTGGTGCTCAGTGAAGAGCTGGACGAGCTGTTCGCTTTGAGCGACCGCCTTTACGTGCTGGCCAAAGGCCATATCAGCCCCAGCCTGGCGCGTAGCGAAGCCACGGTGCAATTACTGGGTGAATGGATGAGTGGTTTGTGGAATGCCGATGTGCAGCAG
>JAHAYB010000381.1 GCA_018384835.1 Comamonas sp. | reverse complement strand
CCATCTTTCATTCAGGGCAAGCTCTTCGGAGTCGCGAACCGTACAAAAGGCGGCAAGACGATCAGCGTGGGCCTGATGGGAGCATTATCAGCGATCATTGTGGGCCCCTGCGTCGCTGCCCCGCTGGCTGGTGCCTTGTTGTATATAGGCCAGACAGGCGATGTGGCTCTGGGCGGGGTGGCGCTTTTCTCCATGGCCATAGGCATGGGGATCCCCTTGTTGGTCTTTGGTACTACAGCAGGTGCGTTGCTACCAAAAGCCGGGCCGTGGATGTTATCGGTCCAGCGTTTTTTTGGCGTAACTCTGCTCGCCGTTGCTATTTATATGATCTCTCCGATCATACCTTCGGTGATTCACATGGGACTATGGGCTGCTCTGCTCATCGTCTGCGCAATGTATTTAAAAGCACTGGACCCCCTTCCTGACAACGCCTCTGGTTTTAGACGCTTCGGTAAGGGGTTTGGCGTCATAGCCTTGGTTTACGGCCTGGCCTTGTTAATTGGTGTTCTCTCAGGTGGTCGTGACGTCCTGCAACCGCTGGATGGCTTTGGAGGCAAATACGCCTCCGAGCCGACTTCCTCGAACGAGCTGCAATTTGAAAAAGTGGCCAGTCTCGCTGAGCTTGACTCGCTAATCCAAGGGGCTGAGGGGCGTTACGTCATGCTCGATTTCTGGGCAGACTGGTGTGTCTCCTGCCATGAAATGGAGCGATTTACTTTCGCCGATGAGCGGGTCAAAACACGTCTCAAGGATGTGGTGCTACTGAAAGCTGATGTGACCGCCAATAATTCGGAGGATCAGGCGTTACTACGACGCTTCGGGTTGTTTGGGCCGCCTGGCATCATCTTCTTTGATCAGGAAGGCTTAGAAATCGACTTTCAGGTGATTGGATTTCAATCTGCTAAAAAATTCATTCGTTCGCTCGACAGCGCTATCCCTCTCTGAGTGCGCCGCGTACTCCTGACGCTTGGATTACAAAAAAGTAATGCAGGCGTCACTCGTGTGACAGCTCGATTTGACTAGAGTCAAGTAACCGCTGCCGATGGTCCAGTCCCAGCGTATCTCATTGAGTCATCGAACTACCTGATAAAGGATTCTCATTGCGTGAAACACTTAACTGAACTCCCCATTCTTAACCCAGGTTTGTCTCGACGCCGTTTTGTTCAAGGTTTGGCAGCCGGTGGTGTATTGCTGAGTCTGTCTCCTTTGGCGCGCGCGACTGGCCTGTTGTCAGGCGCGGGCACGAAAACGGGCACCGCTAATATTCTAAGCGGTACCCAGTTCGATCTGGAGATAGGTGAGTCCGCCGTCAACTTTACAGGCAACCCCCGCATAGCCACGACCATTAACGGCTCACTGCCCGCACCAACGTTACGCTGGCGTGAGGGAGATACGGTCACCATTCGCGTGACGAATCGGTTGAAGGAAACCACATCTATTCATTGGCACGGCATCATCCTGCCATTTGAGATGGATGGCGTGCCGGGCATCAGCTTTAGAGGGATCCAGCCTGGCGAAACCTTCACCTACCAGTTCAAAGTGCAGCAAAACGGCACCTACTGGTA
>JAHAYB010000377.1 GCA_018384835.1 Comamonas sp. | reverse complement strand
CTCTTTGTCGTAGGAGTAGCGGTCTTTTTCCGGCAGGCTCATGGTCATGCCCAGAGCGCGGCCACGGGGGATGATGGTGACTTTATGCACTGGGTGGCACTTGGGCAGCAAGCGGCCAATCAGGGCGTGGCCGGCTTCGTGGTAGGCGGTGTTGCGGCGCTCTTCCTCGGGCATGACCATGCTTTTGCGCTCGGGGCCCATGAGGATTTTGTCCTTGGCCTTTTCAAAGTCCTGCATTTCTACCATGCGGGCGTTGCGGCGGGCAGCCATCAGGGCGGCTTCGTTGCACAGGTTGGCCAGGTCAGCGCCGCTCATGCCGGGGGTGCCACGGGCAATGACGCTGGGGTTGACATCCTGACCAGCGGGAATTTTGCGCATGTGAACGGCCAGAATCTGCTCGCGCCCACGAATGTCGGGCAGGGTGACATAAACCTGGCGGTCAAAACGGCCTGGGCGCAGCAGGGCGGCATCCAAAATATCGGGGCGGTTGGTGGCGGCCACCACAATTACGCCCTGGTTGGTTTCAAAGCCGTCCATCTCTACCAGCATTTGGTTGAGGGTTTGCTCGCGCTCATCGTTGCCGCCGCCCATGCCTGCGCCGCGCTGGCGGCCTACGGCATCAATCTCGTCAATGAAGATGATGCAGGGCGAGTTTTTCTTGGCGTTTTCGAACATATCGCGCACACGGGCTGCGCCCACGCCGACGAACATTTCCACAAAATCAGAGCCGGAAATGCTGAAAAACGGCACTTTGGCTTCGCCCGCAATCGACTTGGCCAGCAGGGTTTTACCCGTGCCAGGGGGGCCGACCAGCAGCAGGCCACGGGGAATGCGGCCACCGAGTTTGTTGAACTTGCTGGGGTCTTTGAGGAAATCGACCACCTCTTTGACCTCTTCCTTGGCCTCGTCGCAACCGGCTACGTCGGCGAAGGTGACGGTGTTGTTCTCTTCATCGAGCATACGTGCCTTGGATTTACCAAAGCTGAACGCGCCGCCCTTGCCGCCGCCTTGCATTTGGCGCATGAAGTACACCCACACGCCTATCAAGAGCAGCATAGGCCCCCAGCTCAGCAGCAGGCTGACGAGGAAGGAGCCTTCTTCGCGGGGCTTGACATCGAATTTGACGTTGTTGCTCACCAAATCCCCCACCAGACCACGGTCTAAATAGGTGGCGGTGGTGCGCACGCGGCGGTCATCGGTGGTGAAGGCGACAATTTCTGTACCGCCAGGGCCTTCTTGGATGGTGGCGCTGCGGATGCGGTTGTTGTTGACTTCATTGAGGAAGTCGGAATAGCCGATGTAGCCAGGGCCTACGCCGCTGCGCGTGTCAAACTGTTTGAACACCGTAAACAGCACCATGGCAATCACGGCCCAGACGGCAATTTTTGAAAACCACTGATTATTCAAGCGGGACTCCAGTGTCAGGGTGGGGGAGTGGTAAAACTTTAGCGGGCGCTGCCTGCCCAGCTAGGGGTGATTCTAGGGCTTTCAAGCTAGCAGCCCCTCTTCCCATGGAGATAACAGTGCCCAAAGTCGGCAGATTGCGCTGCTTATTGCGGCGGTTTGCGCCTGGCTAAAGTATCTGGGCGCATATCTGCCCCTTCCCCTGCCCTCTCACGCTAGGGGCATCGATACGCTCTAAATGGCAAAGATACGATTGATTCTTATTCTGTAGGATAGAATCCGCGTTTTCTTTGTAACGCTCTTCTTTGCAACTCTTTGCGACTCTTTGCGACTCTTTGGCAACCACCTCTGGCATGACCTCCCCCTCCTCCCCCAGCCGCGCCCGTTGGCTCAAAACTTTGCACCAATGGCATTGGGTGAGTGCCGCCCTCAGCCTGGTAGCCATGCTGTTGTTTGCCATTACCGGCTTTACGCTGAACCACGCTGCCGATATTGAGGGCGCACCGCGCACCACCCAGCTAGAGGCACAAGTGCCGCCCCAGTTGCTGCAAGACCTGCCCCCCGCTGGCGATGCCCCGCTGCCGCCGCAGTTGCAGGCGTGGCTGGACAAGACTTGGCGCATCTCCACCGCTGGGCGCGATGCCGAATTTGCCGATGATGAGATTTACCTCTCCCTGCCGCGCCCAGGTGGCGATGCCTGGTTGCGCATCAGCTTGCCCGACGGTGCTGCCGAGTACGAGCACACCGACCGGGGCTGGATTTCTTACTTCAACGACTTGCACAAGGGGCGCAACACCGGCGCAGCCTGGCGCTGGTTGATTGATATTTTTGCCGCCGCTTGCGTGCTGTTTAGCCTGACTGGCGTGGGGATTTTGTACCTGCACGCCAAAAACCGCCCCATGGCCTGGCCTGTGCTGGGCTTGGGGCTGCTGCTGCCCGCGCTGCTGGCCTTGTTATTCATCCATTAAAAAAGTGAGTTTGTGCCCATGAAACCCTTGTATCTACGCTACAGCGCCGCCGCTGTTACCGCCGCCTTGGGGCTGCCCGCTATGGCCGCTGGCATAACCGTGGGGGTAGAAGTACCCCGCCTGCAAGTGGCCGAATACCACCGCCCCTACGTGGCCGTGTGGATTGAACGCGCCGATAGCAGCGTAGCCAGCACCCTGGCGGTGTGGTACGACATCAAACTGAAAAACGCCGAGGGCACGAAGTGGCTCAAAGACATGCGCCAATGGTGGCGACGCACAGGCCGTGATCTGGACTTCCCCATTGATGGCGTGACCAGCCCCACCCGCCCCGCCGGTAGCCACAGCATGGAATTTACCGAAGGCCAGGCTCCCTTTGCCGCCCTGCCCCCAGGGGAATACAAGCTGATGGTGGAAGCCGCCCGCGAAGTCGGTGGCCGTGAGCTGGTCAGCATCCCCTTTAGCTGGCCTGCTAAAGCTAGCACTGAGTTGAAGGCGCAAGGCAATGCCGAACTGGGCGCTATCAGCCTGCAACTCAAACCCTGAACGGCTTTTTGCCACTTTTTTACTTTCCCGGAGAATTTGACATGATGAAAAAACTCAGCCTGCACGCCCGCTTGGGCGCTGCCCTGGTTTTGGGCTGCGCTGCCGCCCTGCCTGCTGCTGCGCACAATGCTTGGCTGCAACCTTCGACCACCGTGCTCTCTAAAGCCGACTGGATTACGGTGGACGCTGCCGTCTCTAACGACCTGTTCTTCTTCAACCATGTGCCGCTGAATCTGCAAAACCTGCAAATCACCGCCCCCGACGGCAGCGCTTTGCAGCCGCAGAACCAGCACCAGGGCAAGCTGCGCGCCGTGTTTGACCTGCAACTGGAGCAAACCGGCACTTACCGCATTGCCACCGTCAACAGCGGCATGTTTGCCAGCTACAAAGATGCCGAGGGCAAGCCCAAGCGCTGGCGCGGCAGCCCCGACAAGTTCGCCGCTGAAGTGCCCGCTGATGCCAAAGAGCTGAAAGTCACCCAAAGCGTAGGCCGGGTAGAAACCTTCGTCACCTTGGGCAAGCCCAGCGCCATCACCCCCAGCGGCCAAGGCTTGGAACTGCTGCCCGCCAAAGGCCAGCACCTGAACGACTGGGTGGCAGGCGAAGCCGCGCAACTGCAACTGCTGGCCGATGGCAAGCCCGCCGCTGAGGTGGAAGTCACCATCGTCCCCGGCGGCTCACGCTACCGCGACAGCGTGAATGAAATCACCGTCAAAACCGACGCACAAGGCCAGTTCAGCGTCAACTGGCCCGCCGCCGGCATGTACTGGCTAGAGGCCGAGCTAAAAGACCAGCACACCAGCCTACCCCAAGCCCAAGAGCGCCGCCTGACCTACGCGGGCACGCTGGAAGTGCTGCCTTAATCCTCTCTCTTTTCTTCTGCAAGCATGTGCCTTACCGTCCCAAGTACCACCTGGACTACCGCCCTGCGGCCTTGAGCGCCGCCAGGCCGGTGGGCGCAACCTCCCCCCCCTCTGCCGCTTTGCCCACCCCAGCGCTACCTGCTGGGGTGAGTTTTGCTGCGCCTGGGGCATGGGGCGGCTTTGGCCTGGCCGGGCAACCCCACCAACGCCTGCGTGCTGCCGAACCTGCCAGCTTGCAGCGCCTGGCAGGCCAGACCATGGGCACGCATTGGCGGCTGGTGGTTGATAACCCCAGCTACCTGCCGCTCGCCCACATCCGGCAAGCCGTGCAAGCGGTGCTTGACCAAATCATTGCCGACATGAGCCACTGGCAGCCAGATTCCGCCCTCTCGCGCTTTAACCAAGCGCCTGCGGGAAGCTGGCTGCACCTGCCAGAAGATTTAAGCCACGTTCTAAGCGCTGGCCTGGACTGGGCACAGCGCAGCCAAGGCGCGTTTGACCCCACCTTGGGCGCTTTGGTCGCCGCCTGGGGCTTTGGCCCCAGCGCCCCCCCAGCGGCAGATTGGCGGCCTGCCAGCCGCAGCGCCATCACCGAGGCTTTGCAATGCAGCGGCTGGCAGCGCCTGGCACGCAATGCCCAAGGCCAATGGCTGCAAGCGGGTGGCCTGCAACTGGATTTAAGCGGCATTGCCAAAGGCTTTGCCGTGGATGCTTTGCTGCAATGCCTGCACCGCCTGGGGCTAACCCACTGCCTGGTAGAAATTGGCGGCGAACTACGCGCCAGCGGCCAGCGCCCCGACGGCCAGCCCTGGCGCGTTGCCCTGGCTCCTGTTGCGCATCAACCCCACCAAGCCGATTCAGCGGCCACCACCTTGGTCTTGCGCGAGCAGGCCGTGGCCACTTCGGGCAGCCTCTACCACCAGCACTCATGGCAAGGCCGCAGCTATAGCCACACCCTAGACGGGCGCAGCGGCCAGCCCATTGCCAACGGTCTGGAAAGCGTTACCGTGCTCCACCCCCGCTGTATGGATGCCGATGCGCTAGCCAGCCTGCTTACCGTGCTGGGCATGGAAGACGGCCTGGCCTTTGCCCAACAACACGGCATTGCCGCCCTGCTGCACAACGGGCAGGAAGCAGCCGCCAGCCCCGCCTGGCAAGCGGCTATGCAGCAGGCCGACTTACCCCCTGCCTCCTCTCCCTTCCCTTGAATGAATAGCACAACACCATGTGGGATATGACCACCGACCCGCAGCGCTGGCTGCTGGCCGCTGCGCTGACAGCCGCCTATGTTCTGCTGTGCCTGGTGATTTACCTGCGCCAGCGCCGCCAGTGCCGCCAGCTCCAGCAACAAGCCGCTGCTCTGGCGCAAGGTGGCCGCCCCCTGCTGCTGGCCTATGCCAGCCAAACCGGCCAGGCGCAGGCACTGGCTGAACAAGCCGCCCAGCACCTACACCGCGCAGGCTGGGCAGTGCAATTGCTGCCTTTGGGGCAAGTCAGCGCCGCACAGCTACAGGCGGCCAAGCGGGCGCTCTTCATCCTCAGCACCTATGGCGAGGGGGATGCGCCAGACAACGCCCTCTTGTTCCACAGCCGCATTCTGCCCAGCGCCTTGCCCCTGCCCCAACTGCAATACGGCCTGCTGGCCTTGGGCGATAGCCAATACCAGCAGTTCTGCGGCTTTGGCCGTGCTGTGGACGGCTGGCTGCAAGCCCAAGGCGCACAAGCCTGGCAGCCGCGCATAGAGGTCGACAACATCAGCACCAACCCCGCCGCCTTGGCGCAATGGCAAGCCTTGCTCGTTCAGCATCTGGCCGTGCAACCGGTGCAGGGCGTGGAAGCCGCAGAAGGCGCAGAAGCCAGCACTGCCGCTGCACCCTTCCCCTTAGCCGCCCCCATGCAAACCTGGACGCTGGCCGCCCGCCAGCACAGCAACCCCGGCAGCCAAGGCGGCGCGGTGTACTACCTAGAGCTGGCAGCACCCGCAGCACAAGAGGCCATCCCACATTGGCAATCGGGCGATTTGGTGGACATCTACCCACCCGCCCTAGCGTCAGAGCAAAGCGTTGCACCGCGCAGCTACTCCATCGCCTCTAGCGCTCAAGATGGCCGCATACACCTGCTGGTGCGCCAAACCCAGGATGCACAAGGCCGCCCTGGGCTGGCCTCGCACTGGCTCACGCAAACGCTGGCGCTGGGCGAGCCGCTGCACCTAACGCTGCGCCCCCACCCCGGCTTTAGGCTGGAAGATAATGCCCAGCGCCCCCTGGTCTTGATTGGCAATGGCACGGGGCTGGCCGGGCTGCGCGGCCATATACGCCAGCGCATCCAAAACGGCGAATATGCCCATTGGCTGCTGCTGGGCGAACGCCAAGCCGCCCACGACCAGCATTACGGCCAAGAATTACAAGCCTACCTAGCCGCTGGCCAACTGGCGCATCTGGACTGGGCGTTTTCACGCGACGGCGCGGGCAAGGTCTATGTGCAAGACCTGCTGCGCCAGCACGCCCCCCGCCTGCGCCAATGGGTAGAGCAGCGCGACGCGGCGATTTACGTTTGCGGCAGCTTGCAAGGTATGGCGCAAGCGGTCGATACCACCTTGCGCGACATACTGGGCAGCGCGGCGGTGGATGAGCTACTTGCCCAAGGGCGCTATCGGCGTGATGTGTACTGAAGCGTTCGTTGCTTTGCCTAGAGCGATTCAGTCTGGTGATTCAGTCCGCCTCCGTCACAAAATCGGCCACCAGGCGGGCAAAGCGGGCGGCGTGTTCGATTTGCGTCCAGTGGCCGCATTGTGGGTAGATGTGCAACTGGGCGCGGGGAATCAGTTGCGATAGGCGGATGGAGTTGCTCACCGGAATGACGGCATCTTCGCGGCCATGCACCACCAGCGTCTCGTGCTGGATATTGCGCAGGTCTGCTTCGGCGTTGGCCTGCGCCTCAATGCAGCGCTGGCGCGGTGCGGGGAACATCTGCGCATACGCCTCCTGCACGCCGGGGCGGATGCTGGCCTCGTAGCGCAGCTTGGCCAGGTCATCAGTGGCCAGTTGCTGGTTGTAGGCAAAAATATCGAGCAGCTTGCGCATATTCTCTACCGAGGGGGTGTAGCCCCAAACGGCATCCAGGCCGGGGGTCAGCTCAAAATCAATGCCTGATGCCCCCATCAGCACCAAGCGGCGAATGCGCTGCGGATGGCGAATCGCCAAGGCCAGCGCCAGCGCACCGCCAAAGGAATTGCCGACCAAATCAGTGCGCTCAATGTTCAGCGCATCCAGCACCCCGATGGCGTGCTTGACCCATTCATCCATGGCATAGCGCTGGCCTTCTGGGCGGTCGGTATAGCCAAAGCCCACGATGTCGGGGGCAATCACACGCGCCACCTGCGCCAGCGTGGGCATCACCAAGCGCCAATTGGCCCAGGCCGAAACACCTGGCCCCGAGCCGTGCAGCAGCATCAAGGGGTGGCCAGTGCCACTGTCATGCACGTTCGTGCGAATGCCATTGGCAAGAATGGAAGTGCCTAGTTCAGGGTTGTCCATTGCAAGCTCCAAAAATCAAAAAAAGAGGGGGCTGGTTGGCAGCAACACACAGCACTAACAGCGCGATATGGCAATCGCTGCCAACAGCTATATTATCGACAATCAATAAAAATACAAGATTTTTCAGCATAAATTTCTAGCGTTTATGCGATATTCTTTGTAATATATCGATAACTTATAAGTTGATACTTGTTGCATAGAAAGCTGCGCCATGGCCAAAAAACCTTTTCTTACCTGCGAAGCTGCTGCCTTGGCAGATACGTTGGATGCGCTGGATGCGCCTGCCAGCACCGCCCGCACCTTGATTGAGAGCACCTATGTGCAATTGCGCGATGACATCGTTGAAGGCATCTTGCGCCCCGGCGAGCGCCTGCGCATCGAGCACATCAAAACCCGCTACGGGGTGGGCGCTGGCACGATACGCGAGGCCATCACCCGCCTGGCCAGCGACCACCTGGTGCAGGCTGAGGGGCAGCGCGGCTTTCGCGTCTCTGGCCTGAGCATGGAAGATTTGCGCGACCTGACAGCGCTGCGCATCCATATTGAGCTAAACGCCCTGCGCAGCTCCATCCGCCGCAGTGATGAAGCCTGGCGCGAGCGGGTGCGCCAGGCTTTTGAGCAGCTCACCCAGGAAGAGCAGCCTGTGCGCCCAGAAGGCAGAAAGCGCTGGGAAATGCTGAACACCCGCTTTCACGAAGCGCTGGTCTCGGGCTGTGACTCGCCGCGCACGCTGCGCATTCTGGGGCAGTTGGCGCGTGAGGGCGAACGCTACCGGCGCTTCACCATCAAGATGTCCGGCCCGCAAAACCGGGATGTGCATGTAGAGCACCAGTTGATTTTTGACCTAGCCATGAACGGTCAGGAAGCACGCGCTGCCCTGGCACTGGAGGCGCATATCTGCACCACCACCGACATGCTGGAGCGTGCCTTGCGCTCGGGCGTGGATATTTTTCAGACGGTTTGACATCCTCTCCTCCCTAAATTTGCAGACTGGGTGCGTCTTACTTCCCCGGTATGCCCCAAGTGCAAGGCGGAACTGGGGCGGGTGTCACCCTGCTGCCCTGCTGCCCTGCTGCCCTGCTGCCCAAGGGCGATAGCGTGTTTGCACTAAACCTGGGCGTTTTTCTGCAATAGCACGGGTAGATTGGTCTATGCTTGCTACAAGGCTGAAGTTTTTGTATGTTTTTTGTTTTTAACCAAGGAGAAACAGCCCATGTTCAAGCATATTTTGGTTCCCGTTGATGGTTCGCCCACTGCTTTGCACGCTGTTAGCAAAGCCGCTGGTATCGCGAAGGCGTTTGATGGTCAAGTGACAGCGGTGTACGTTTTGGACCCCTACCCCTTCACCGGCGTAGGCGCAGACTTTGCCTACGGTCAAGCGCAATACCTCAGCGCCGCCACCGCAGAGGCCAATAAAGCCCTAGAGGATGTGAAACAACTGCTCGACGAGGCGGGCGTGACCTCCAACACCTTGGTGGGGGAGGGTCATGCCATTCACGAAGGCATTGTGCGCGTCGGTGAAAACGTTGGCGCTGACCTGATTGTGATGGGCTCGCATGGCCGCCGTGGCCTGGAAAAGCTGGTGCTGGGCAGTGTGGCGCAGCGTGTGCTGCAAACCGCTCATGTGCCGGTGCTTGTGGTGCGCTCTTCATCTTAAATTACGCCTCTCTATTGCGGCGTAGGCGTAAGTAAGCACATAAAAAAGCCTGCTGGTGTTGCAATCAGCAGGCTTTTTTGCGCTCCCTTTGCCGCTGCTCTACCGCTGCCGGGCTTGGCGCTGTGCTCGGGCTTTGGCTAAAGCGGCGGCAATAGCGGCTTTGCGCTCATCGGCGGTGGCTGACGTTGTAGAAGAAACGCTAGGGGCTAGGGATGAGGTAGAAGCAGAAGTAGCGGCAGCGGCAGCGGCAGAAGAGGCCACAGCAGAGACGGTTGGGCGCTGGCTAGCCAAGCGCTCTTGCCGAAGGGCGTAGCGCTGGCGGGCGCTTTGGGCTTGTGCAGCGCTCCAGGCTTGCCAGCCGCTGCGCTGGGCATTGACCACATCCAGCTCGATACAGTCCACGGGGCAGGCGGGAATGCACAGCTCGCAGCCGGTGCAGTGCTCGCTCATCACCGTGTGCATGAACTTGTTTGCACCCAAGATGGCATCGACCGGGCAGGCTTTGATGCACAGGGTGCAGCCGATGCACCAATCCTCATCAATACGCGCTACGGTGAGGGGGCCTTCAACCCCAAACCGAGGGTTCAAGGGCTGGGCGGCCTGACCCGTTAGCGCCGCCAAGCGCTGTACGCCCTCAGCGCCGCCGGGGGGGCATTGGTTGATGTCGGCTTGCCCATCGGCCACCGCTTGGGCGTAGTGGGCGCAGTCGGGGTAGCCGCAGCGCGTGCATTGGGTTTGCGGCAGGGCTTGGTCGATGAAAAAAGGCAGCCCATTAGGGGCTGGCTGTGGGGGCTTGGCTGGTGTCATGCCCGTCAAGTGTAGCGTCAGTGCTTAACGCTTATTGCGGCGCTGGCCTTTACGTGTACTGCTATCGGCTACCAAGTGCGGCAGCTGCGCTTGCTCAGGCTCGCTGGCAGTATTACCGGCTGGCTCGGCAGAGGTGGTTGCGCTTGCCGGCTGTTCAGCCGCTGCCGCTGCTGCTGCTTGTTGGCTGGCCTGGAAGGCTTGCTTTGCCCTTTCAGCCTCTGTGGTGAATTGTTGAGCAGCAGGAATGGGGTGGTCGGGCAGGGTGTGGTACTGGGCGATAAAGCTGCGCACCTGGGGATAGACCACCTTGCGCCAGCGGCTGCCGCTGAAAATGCCGTAGTGCCCGGCACCGGCGATTTCCAGGTGTTGGCGGGCTTCAGGGCGGATGCCTGTACACAGGTCATGCGCGGCCTTGGTTTGGCCAATGCCGGAGATGTCGTCCAGCTCGCCCTCAATGGTGAGCAAGGCGGTGCCAGAAATATCTTGGGGGCGCACGCGCTCTAGCTGGCCATCCACGCCGCGAATATCCCAAGTGCCTCGCGCTAGGCTGAAGTCTTGGAAAACCGTGCGAATGGTTTGCAGGTAAAAAGGCGCATCCAAGTCCAGTACGGCGTTGTACTCGTTGTAGAACTTGCGGTGCTGCTCGGCGCTGGCCTCGTCGCCACGGGTGAGGCTTTTGAAGTAGTCGTAGTGGCTGCTGGTGTGGCGGTCGGGGTTCATCGCCACAAAGCCGGTATGCTGCAAAAAGCCGGGGTAAACCAAGCGGCCAGCGCCTGGGTATTTATCGGGAACGCGGTGGATAACGTTGTTTTCAAACCACTGGTAGCTGCGCTGCATGGCCAAGTTGTTCACCGAGGTGGGGGAGCGCTGGGCATCAATGGGGCCGCCCATCATGGTCATGGACATGGGCGTTTGCTCGCCACGGCTGGCCATCAAAGAGACGGCAGCGAGCACCGGCACGGTAGGCTGGCAGACGCTGATAACGTGGCAGTTGCCGTAGGTGTTTTGGATATGGCGGATAAATTCCTGCACGTAGTTGACGTAATCGTCTAGGTGAAACTCGCCTTCTGAGACGGGTATCGTGCGGGCATTTTTCCAGTCGGTGATATAGACCTTGTGGTCATGCAACATGCTGCGCACCGTATCGCGCAAGAGCGTGGCGTAGTGGCCAGACAGCGGCGCAACAATCAGCACGGGCGGTTGGTTGAGCAGGTCTTGCAGGGTGTCGATATCGTCGGAGAAGCGCTTGAAGCGGCGCAGCTCGCAAAACGGCTTGTCAATCTCGATGCGCTCGCGGATGGTGACATCCACCCCGTTGACCTCTACCGACTGGATGCCAAATTGCGGTTTTTCGTAATCTTTTGCCAAGCGGTAAAACAAGTCAAAAGCGGCCATGGTGCGCTGACCCGAGTAGGACTTGGCAACAGGCAGCGCAGAACTGCTGTAAAACCGCGCCGTGGCCTGGGCAAAGTCGGCAAAGGGTTCAATCAAGGAGCGCTGGGCTTCGTAGAGGTGGTAAAGCATAGGAAAAGTTGTTTATGTTGCAGTGCAGCAAATATACCAAAAAACTCGGTTTTTTGTAAATATAGATATATCCCATAGGAATGTGAAGAAGCGTTAGCCCACCCCTTTATCGCCCTGTTTTGTAGGCTTGGTGTTAGCTAACTGTGCTACCTCGCGGGCAGATAAATTTTTCAAGCGGTGGTTACTCCACACTTGCCGCCAATGGCGTGCCCCTGGTAGGCCGTGGCGCAGCCCCAGCATGTGGCGGGCAATGGCATACCAATGCGTGCCGTGTTCATGCGCCTCTTGCTCCATATAGCGCACCATGGCGGCTTCAATACTTTGCACATCACAGCCACTGCGCGGCGCGTCACCAAAGAAGGCGCTATCCCATTCCGATAACCACCAAGGGTTGTGATACGCCTCGCGCCCCACCATTACGCCATCAACTTGGGCGAGTTGCTCTAGTACCTGGGCGCTGGTTTTGATGCCGCCATTGACCGCAATAGTGAGTTGTGGAAAATCTCGCTTGAGCTGGGCTGCCACCTCGTAGCGCAGCGGCGGGATTTCGCGGTTCTCTTTGGGCGACAAGCCCTTGAGCCAGGCATTACGCGCATGAACAATAAAGACGTGGCAACCCGCAGCTGCTACCGTGCCGACAAAATCGCGCACAAAGCCGTAGCTCTCCTCCTTGTCAATGCCAATGCGGTGCTTGACCGTGACGGGAATATCTACCGCATCGCGCATGGCTTTGACGCAATCGGCCACCAGTTGCGGCTCGCGCATCAGGCAAGCGCCAAATGCGCCGCGCTGCACCCGCTCGCTGGGGCAGCCGCAGTTCAGGTTGATTTCGTCATAGCCCCAGTCCTGCCCCAGGCGGGCGGCTTGCGCCAAGTCTGCTGGTTCGCTACCGCCCAGTTGCAGTGCCAGGGGGTGCTCTTCAGCCTCAAAGCGCAGATGGCGGGGCACGTCGCCATGCAGCAGTGCGCCGGTAGTCACCATCTCGGTATAGAGCAAGGCGCGGCGTGTGAGCAGGCGGTGCAGGTAGCGGCAATGTTTATCGGTCCAGTCGAGCATGGGGGCGATAGATAAGCGCCACGGTGATGTAAGTTCTTGATTTTGATTGGTATTCATTTTGTTTATAAACTGTTTTTTTACAGCATTTGCTGCTGTGTGTAGCACTTTCAAAAAAGTATGAATCCCTCAAACATGCCCCCAATAAATCAGCGCATCCCGCCCCTCTACCGATAAAGACACGGGCGCACCCACGGGCAGCAGCACCTTGGTGGGCACATGGCCAAAGGGCAGATTGGTCAGCACTGGGCAGCGCAGTTGGGCGCGTAGCCAATCGACCACGCTGGCTAGCTTAAAGCCTCGGTCATGGCTGCTGAGTTCATAGCCGTTGAACTGCCCCAGCACCACCGCCTGCTGGCGTGCCAGCACTCCGGCGTGTAGCAGTTGGGTCAACATGCGTTCAATGCGGTAGGGGTGTTCGCCCACATCTTCCAGAAACAGAATGCCGCCCTCTATCTGCGGGAAGTAGGGCGTGCCCAGCAGCGATACCAGCACGGCCAGATTGCCGCCCCAAAGGGTTGCGCCCTGGGGGATGTACACATCCTCGGGCGCTGCGCTGCTGGCACCGCGCAGCTTGGGCATACGCCAGCCTGCGCCTTCGCCCTGGCCGCAGAGCAGGTCTTCCAGGCAGGCTTGGCAAATTTCATCTACGCCTTCCTTTGCGCCCAAGTCCGCGCAGAGCAAGGGGCCTGCCCAGGTGATGGCTCCGGTTTGCGCCAGCAAGGCGGTTTGCAGGGCGGTGAAGTCGCTCATGC
>JAHAYB010000349.1 GCA_018384835.1 Comamonas sp. | reverse complement strand
TTAGATAAGAGATGCAACGCCGCGCATCCACCAAGCCGGGGCTAACGATGGCCGCCGTGGGGCATAGCTGGATGCAGGCGCTGCAACTGCCGCAATGCTCGGTCACGGGCGCGGTGGGGGGTAAGGCCATATCGACATAAATTTCCTCCAAAAAAAACATCGAGCCTGCGCTGCGGTTAAGCACCAACGAATGCTTGCCGCGCCAGCCCTGGCCGCTGCGCCGCGCCAACTCTGCTTCCAGCACCGGGGCAGAGTCGGTAAAGGCGCGGTGGCCAAACGGCCCCATTTCCTCGGCCATGCGCTCCGCCAGTTTTTGCAGGCGGGCGCGTAGCACCTTGTGGTAATCGCGCCCTCGGGCATAGACGGAGATGATGGCCTCTTGCGGTCGCTGCTGGCGCTCTAACTCGGCATCTACCCAGCCGACAGTGGTGTTGCGCGGCAGGTAATCCATGCGGGCGGTAATCACGCTGACTGTGCCCGGAACCAGCTCTGCCGGGCGGGCGCGTTTGAGGCCGTGCGTCTGCATATAGTGCATCTGGCCATGAAAGCCCCGCGCCAGCCATTCCAGCAGACGCGGCTCGCTGGACGACAAATCCACCCCGGATATGCCAATTTGCGAGAATCCCAGCTCCTTGGCCCATTGCTGGATGCGCTCCAGCCACGCTTGCTCATCATTCATGGCCTGCATTGTAGAAATTTAGATATGACCGATTCGCCCCTGCCCGCCCCTGCCCACACGCCCGCCCTGTCTTTGCACTGGCCAGATGAAGCGGCCACCGCCGCCTTTGCCCAGCAATTAGCGCCCTTGCTGCGCCAGCCTCAGGCCAGCCATTGCTATATCACCCTGCATGGCGATTTAGGCGCGGGCAAGACCACGCTGGTGCGCCATCTGCTACACGCCCTGGGGGTGCAAGGGCGCATCAAAAGCCCCACTTATGCCGTGGTAGAGCCGCACGAAGCGCCGGGGCTGGCGATTTGGCATTTTGACTTTTACCGTTTTGATGACCCTCAAGAATGGGAGGATGCGGGTTTTCGGGACATCTTTGCCAGCCCTGGCCTCAAGCTGGCAGAATGGCCGCAAAAAGCAGCGGGCTTGGCTCCCACGGCGGACATTGCCATCCACCTAGAGCCGCTCGATGAGGCGCAGCGCCAAGTGCGCCTGAGTGCCGCTAGCGCTTTAGGCGAGCAATTGTTAGCGGCGTTGCACTAAGCCTTGAGCCTGATACCCTGCCGCCCTGCCGCCCTTTGCTGCCCCAGCCCTGTTGACCTGCCTCCCCCTTTTGCCCGGCCCTATGCGCGACCTCCCACCCACCCCGCCCGCCCATACCCATGATGTCCGCCCCAGCCCTGGCCGTAGGGGTTTGGAGCGTCGCCAGTTTCTGCAAACCAGCGCCTTGGGTGCTTTGGTGTGGTTGCTCCATGGCCAGCGCCCCGCCCAAGGGGCGGCGGCCAGCAACCAAAGCAACCAAAGCAACCAAATTGTGGCGGTGCGGGTGTGGCCAGCGCCAGAGTATTCGCGGGTTACGCTAGAGTCGCAAACACCGCTCAAGACCAAGCAGACTTTTGTCCCCTCGCCGCCGCGCTTGGCGGTGGATATTGAGGGCTTGCAGCTAGGCCCGGCCTTGCAGGGGCTGACCGCCAAAGTCTTGCCCGACGACCCCAACATTGCTGCCCTGCGCGTAGGGCAGTACACCAGCAACGTGGTGCGCATCGTGATTGACCTCAAGCAAGAGGCCAAGCCCCAGGTTTTTACCCTCAAGCCCGTTGGTAACTACCAGCACCGGTTGGTGCTCGATTTGTACCCAGCCAAGGAAATCGACCCTCTGGCCAGCCTGATTCAAGAGCGTATTCCTGCCAGCCCCTCCGCTGCAACACCTAGCACCACCCCCAGTGCAGCACCCAGTGCAGCACCCAGTACAGCACCTAGTACAGCACCAGCACCATCTAGTTCTTCTAGCGCGGTGGCTAGCGCAGCCGCTCCTAGCCATGACCTGCACGACCCGCTAGGCGCACTGATTGCCCAGCAAAGCCAGCGCCCCGCGCCCAGTGCAACACCGACAACAGCGCTGGCTAGTGCGGCAGTGCCAGCAGCATCGCCTCCTGCCCCACCCCGCCCCCCGCTGCGCCCACTGTTTCAGCGGCGCGTGTACCGGCGGCTCCCACGCCCGCCCCAGCCCAGCAGCAAGCCCAGCGCATGATTATTGTGGCGCTGGATCCCGGCCATGGCGGCGAAGACCCAGGCGCTATCGGCCCCAAAGGCACCCGAGAAAAAGACGTGGTGCTGCGCATTGCCCAACTGCTGCGCCAGCGCATTGATAAAACCCGCATCAACGGCAACCCCATGCGTGCCTACATGACCCGTGATGGCGACTACTTCGTGCCCTTGGCTACCCGCGTGAGCAAGGCGCGGCGCGTGCAGGCCGACTTGTTTATCAGCATCCATGCTGATGCGTTTACCAAACCTTCGGCCAACGGAGCCAGCGTCTTTGCCTTGAGTGAAAAAGGCGCATCCAGCACCACCGCCCGCTGGCTGGCCAACAAGGAAAATCAGGCCGACTTGATAGGTGGCCTGAACGTCAGCAGCCAAAACAAAGGCGTGCAGCAAGCCCTGCTGGATATGAGCACCACCGCGCAAATTAAAGACAGCCTGCAACTGGGCAACGCCTTACTAGGGCAAATTGGCAGCTTTGCCAAACTGCACAAACCCAGGGTTGAGCAAGCGGGCTTTGCCGTGCTTAAAGCGCCCGACATTCCCAGCGTGCTGGTGGAAACCGCCTTTATCAGCAACCCCGATGAAGAGCAAAAGCTGCGCAGCCCCGCCTACCAAGCCAAACTAGCCGATGCCATCATGGCCGGCATACGCCAATACTTCGCCAAAAACCCACCGCTGGCGCGTACCCGCTCGGTGTAGTGCTTCTTCGCGCCTGTTTGGGGTAGGCGGTTGTTTTTAGCATTTGAACGAGGCTTTTCGCGCCCACTGGCAAATATAGCCATAATAGCCAAGCAAGGCTTTGCCACATCTGCTTTGGCAGTGGCAGGGCTTTGAGGGGCAGGCACTAGGGCGTAAACATATCCTTAGGGGCTACTGAATACAGCACTATCTATCTACAAAAAACAAGCAAGCGAGATAGGCTTTTTGGAGTAACCGCAGATGGCATCGTCCCAAGCACAACCGGAGCAACCGACACAACCGGCGCAGATAAAAAAAGAGCGCTTCAAATGGCGCACGCCGCTTTATGTGCTGATCTTGCTGCTCATCACCTTGGCGATGGTCGCGGCACTGTGGGGAATTTATCGCTCCTACCAAGAGCGTGCCCAGCTTCACTTCCACCAGGTTGAAAGCCGCCTGCGCTTAGTCAGTGATGTGCAAACCCAAAATGTTGTCAAATGGCGAAAACAGCACTTGGCAGAGGCCGCTACCCTCTCTAACGACCCGCTGTACGCCCAGGCTTTACAGCAATGGCTAGCCAGTGGCAAAGCCCCCGGGCAGTGGCAAAGTATGCTGACCGAGCGGCTGCACAACTTTGTGCATTACAACGAATACACCATGGTGCATTTACTCGATACCCAGGGGCGCTGGCTGCATGGCACAACCACGCCCTCTTGGGAGGGGGATTTGCCCCAGCCTGAGCTACTAGCCCTGGCGCAAGCGCTAGAGACCGCACTGCCCGTTATGGTTGAGCCACGCGGCGGTAAAGATACGGTATTTGCCTTTCCGGCCATTGCCGTAATGGCTCCTATCTACGACGAAGACACCCCCTTGGGCGTGGTGTGGATGGTGCTAGACATGCGCACCACCTTATTTCCGCTACTGCAAAGCTGGCAGCTTGGTAGCGAGAATGCCGAATCTATCCTTACCCAGCGCACCGCCACAGGTATTGTGAACGTCAATCCCATGCGCTCTGGCGGGCCGGACTCATTTGAGGCCAACCTCCCCATGAGCCGCACTATCAGCCCTGGGGTGCAGGCCGTGCAAGGCGTGCGTGGTGTGGTACACAGCGTGAACTACCGCGATGAAAAAGTGCTGGCCATGCTCAGTCAAGTAGAGCAGTCGCCGTGGTGGCTGGTGCTGCAAGTCAATGAGGATGAAGCCCTGAGCCACCCCCAGCGCCGCGAGGGCTTGATGCTGGGGCTGCAAATTGGCGCAGTGCTATTGTTGGCCGCTTGGCTAGCGGGGCTGTGGCAATGGTTTGCGTGGCGCAAAGAGCGCCAACTCAAGCACAAACTAGAGCAGCACATGCGCTGGCTGGGCACAGCGCAGCGGGCTGCCGGGTTGGGCTATTTTGCCTACCACTTGGGGCCACAGAAGTTCTACCTCTCTGAATCTGCGGCAGAGATTTTGGGGCAGCCTTCGGGCAGTTTGAGCCTGAAAGAATGGGCAGCCTTGATTGTGCCCGCCGATAAAAAACGCATCCTGCGCCTGCACTCCGAATCTATTGGCAAAGGCGAGGCCGTGCGCTCTGAATACCGCATTCGCCACCCCCACCACCAGCAAGAGCGCTGGATTCAGGTCTGGGCAGAGTGGGATATCCAAGAAGGCGACAACTCCCTCATACCTGTGCAGCGCATGTTGGGCATTGCCCAAGACATTACCGAGCGCAAACAAATCGAAACCGACCTGGCCAACTACCGCCAGCTACTAGAAAACCAAGTACGCCAAGACCCACTCACCGCCTTAGCCAACCGCCTAGCCTTGGATGAAGCCGTTACCCGCCAATGGCAGCGTGCCAAACGCCGAGGCCATTATTTGGCCGTGTTGATGATGGATATCGACCACTTCAAAACCTATAACGACACCTACGGCCACCTGCAAGGCGATGAATGCCTGCGCCAAGTAGCGCAAGCCTTGGCCAACAGCATCCAGCGTGAAGGCGAGCTGGTAGCGCGTTACGGTGGTGAAGAGTTTGCCGTGCTACTGCCCCATGCCGATGAGACCCAAGCCTTGGAATGTGCGCAAATGCTGCTCAATGCGGTGTACCACTTGGGCATTGCACACAGTGCAACCAGTGTGCCCGGTGGGGTGGTAAGCATCAGCATTGGTGCAGCCAGCCTCCTGCCCGCCCTTGACCAAGACTTGGGGGCAGCCGCCTTGTTTGCCCGTGCAGACCAAGCCCTGTATGCCGCTAAAGAGGGTGGGCGCAACCGCTGCTGCGGCTATAGCCAAACCGTTAAAACAGCGGATAGCGAGTGACTAATGGCCCGGGGTGGCAATGGGGGGGCAATAGCGGCTCTACCCCCCCTTATCTGCTATACCCGCTGGGCTAACTCAGTAGCCTTGCCGATGTAGCTGGCAGGTGTCATGGCCAGAAGGCGCTGTTTGTCTGCCTCGGGAATCTCTAGGCTTTGGATAAGCTGATGCAAATCCTCGGCCAGAACGCTTTTTCCGCGTGTGACTTCTTTGAGCTTTTCATACGCACCGGCCACACCATAGCGGCGCATGACGGTTTGAATCGGCTCGGCCAGCACCTCCCAGGCGGCATCCAGGTCTTCGGCCAGGCGCTCTTCGTTCAGCTCCAGCTTGTTCAGGCCCGTCATGAGCGAGGAGTAAGCCAGCGCCGCATAGCCCATCGCCACACCGATATTGCGTAGTACGGTGGAGTCGGTCAGATCACGCTGCCAGCGGCTGATGGGCAGTTTTTCTGCCAAGTGCTTGAGCATGGCGTTGGCCAAGCCCAGATTGCCCTCGGCGTTTTCAAAGTCGATGGGGTTGACCTTGTGCGGCATGGTGGAAGAACCAATTTCCCCATCCTTGAGCTTTTGCTTGAAGTAGCCCAGGCTGATATAGCCCCAGATGTCACGCGAGAGGTCAATCAAGATGGTGTTGGTGCGGGCCACGGCATCGAACAGTTCAGCCATGTAATCGTGCGGCTCAATCTGGATGCTGTAGGGCTGAAAGTGGATGCCCAGACCGGCGGGTTCAGGCGCTTCAATCACGTTTTTGCTAAAGGCCTCCCAGTCAAAATCTGGCCAGGCCGAGAGGTGGGCGTTGTAGTTGCCCACTGCGCCGTTCATCTTGCCGAGAATTTTTACGGCTTCGATATTAGCCAGCGCTTTTTCTAGGCGTACCAATACGTTAGCAACCTCCTTGCCGACGGTGGTGGGGCTGGCGGTCTGTCCGTGGGTGCGACTGAGCATAGGCACGGCGGCAAATTGATGTGCCATTTGGCGCAGCTTGGCGGTGACTTGTCCTAAGCCTTGCACTAGGACTTCGCGTCCGGCGCGGATTTGCAAGGCGTGGCTGGTGTTGTTGATGTCTTCGCTGGTGCAGGCGAAGTGGACAAACTCAGCGGCTTTTTCTAATTCGGGCTGGCCTTTGAACTGGTCTTTAATCCAGTATTCGACGGCTTTTACGTCGTGGTTGGTGGTTTTTTCGATATTTTTAATTGCCTGAGCATCGGCTTCGTTGAAGTTAGCCACCAAGCCAAGTAGCAGTTCACGCGCAGCGGCAGACAGGGGCGGAAATTCGGCAAACCCAGCGTTGGACAGGGCGATAAACCACGTCACTTCCACCTGAACGCGGCGGTGC
>JAHAYB010000301.1 GCA_018384835.1 Comamonas sp. | reverse complement strand
CGTTACGCTTTCCAGAAAAATCTCCCTTGGTGTCTGGCTCTAAGAGATACGCTTAACACTGCGCTCAGGCCGATCCGCTAACGCAGGCGGTTGACCTTATTCGCCAAGCCACTTGTTGCACGATGCGCAACATGATACATTCATACCATGATTAAGACATTCCGACATAAGGGGCTGCGTCGCCTTTTTGAGGCAGGCAACGCCTCGGGAGTTCAAGCCAGCCATGCCAAGCGGCTTCGGATGCAATTAACGGCCTTAGATACGGCTCAGGCAATTGAGGATATGGATATTCCGGGTTTTCGCCTTCATCCGCTCAAAGGCGAGCTACAAGGGCGTTGGTCAATTATGGTTAATGGTAACTGGCGGCTTACGTTCGAGTTCAAGGACGGAAACGCCTATGTTTTGGACTACGAGGACTATCACTAATGGCTATGTATAACCCCCCTCATCCTGGCGAGTTCATCGCCAACGTCTATCTTGAACCCAATGGCATCAGTGGCCGCGAACTGGCAGAAAAATTGGAAGTGGCGGCATCTACGCTTAGTCGCATTCTCAAAGGCGCTAGTCGAATCACGCCCGAAATGGCGCTGCGCCTGTCTAAGGCCATTGGCCGCAGCCCTGAGAGTTGGCTTGCCATGCAGGATGCCCATGATTTGTGGCTTGCGCGTCAAAGCGTCAATCTGCAAAGTGTTAGTCGGCTCAAGCTGGCAGCGGTATAACAATTCATCCCAGCCAACCGTCTGCGCCCCCATTTGTGATTGAGCTTCCGCTCCTCAACCGCACCCGCGCAGGCGCAAACACCACAGTAAACACCGTGCCGCGCCCCAACTGGCTGCTGATGCGCAATTGCGCGGCGTGGCGTTGCAGGGCGTGTTTGACAATCGCCAGCCCCAGGCCAGTGCCGCCCGTCTCGCGTGAGCGGCTGCGGTCGATGCGGTAGAAGCGCTCAGTCAGCCGCGCTAAGTGTTCGGGGGCAATGCCTGGGCCGCTGTCGCGTACTTCTAACTGGGCGCTGCCATCGGGCAGGCATTGCCAAGTCACCTGCACTTGGCCGCCCGGCGGGGTGTAGCGCAAGGCATTGCTGATGAGGTTGGAGCAAGCGCTGTGCAGCTCTGGCGCATTGCCCAGCAGTTGGGCTTGCAAGTCTGCCTGCGTCGCTGGGGGAAACAGCAGCACATGCGGGGCGGCAGCGTCTTTGCACATCAGTTGCGATAGCGCCCTGGCCTCTACCTCGCATTGCTCTAGCAGGGCTTGGGCGCTGATGCCGCTGTCATAGCCGGGCAAGGGGCTGCCCTCCAGCCGCGAGAGGGTGAGCAAGTCCTGCACCAGATGCTGCATACGGCTGGCTTGCTGCGCCATCAGGCTGAGGTAATGCTGCTGCTCCTGCGCACTGAGCGGCAAGGTCTGCAAGGTTTCGACAAAGCCCACCAGCACGGTCAGCGGCGTGCGGATTTCATGCGAGACGTTGGCGACAAACTCGCGGCGCATGGCCTCGGCTTGCTCTAGTGCGGTCACATCACGCGCCAGTAACAGATGCTGGCCGCTGCCATAGGGGTAGAGCTGCACCGACAGCTTCACCCCCTGCCGCCCTGCCAGCGCCAGCGGTTGAGAAAAATCGCCCCCCTGCCAATAAGCCAGCAGCGCCGGTTCGCGCAGCAGATGCCCCAGCGCCTGCCCGACATCGCGCTCGGCTTGCAAGCCAAAGTGGTTTTCTGCCATGCGGTTGCACCAAGCGATATGGCCTTGCGCGTCCAGCAGCACCAGGGCATTGGGGCTGGCGTGCAAAGCCTGCAAAATGCCCTGCACCCGCTGGCGGGCAGCTTGGGTCGATTGCTCTTTGGCGCGTAGCCAGCGCCGTGCTGCTGTGCCCAGATTTGCCCATATCCCCCACAGGCTCGGGGCTTGTGCCACCTGCCCCGATTGCAGCCACTGCCCCAAGCGCTGGGCTTGCGCACTGTCCCACAGCAGATACAGGCCGCTGGCCAACCACATGCCCGCCAGCGCCCCCGGCCAGCCCAGCCACCAGCCGCCCACGGCGGCCAATGCCGCCTGCCCTAGCAGTAGCGCCGCAGCGCGTTGATACAGTCGCTCGCGCATCAGGCTTAGGCCGCGCTGGCGCTCAGGCGATACCCCACCCCGCGCACCGTGTGCAGCAGCGCCCCGGCATCTCCCAGCGCTTGGCGCAGGCGTTTGATATGGACATCTACGGTGCGCTCCTCCAGCATCTCGCCATCCGGCCAGACATGGCGCAGCAACTGGCTGCGGCTATGCACACGCTCGGGGTGCTGCATCAAGAAACTCAGCAGCTTGAATTCCATGCGTCCCAGCTTTAACACCTGCTCCTGATAGCGGACTTGGTGGCTGCTGCCGTCCAACTGCAAATCCCCCACCTGCAACTGCGCCCCCAGCGCCAGCGGTGCGCGGCGGCGCAGTACGGCACGCATACGCGCCAGCAGTTCCTGAATGGAGAAGGGTTTGGTGATGTAGTCATCCGCCCCGGCATCCAGACCAGCGATTTTGTCCGGCTCGTCACCACGGGCGGTCAGCATGACGATGGGCACTTGCGCGGTGCGCGGCTGTTTGCGCCATTGCTGCGCCAGTTGCAGGCCGCTGGCTGCGCCGGGCAGCATCCAGTCCAGCAAAATTAAGTCTGGAATCTGCTCGGCCAGCGCCTGCTGGGCACTGTCGCCATCTTCCACGCACAGGGGGGTAAAGCCGTGGTGGCGCAGATTGATGGCGATGAGCTCGGCAATCGCGGGTTCATCTTCCACGATGAGTACCAAGGGCAGTTTTTTCATGGCTGCCCCTTGTTGGGGGCGCTGCTGAGGCTGCGAATGATTTGCTCCACGCTTTGGTGGCGCACGTCCTTGCCTTCCACCAGATAAATCACCTGCTCGGCCAGATTTTTGCTGTGGTCGCCAATGCGCTCAATGGCTTTGGCCAGAAACAGCAAATCCAGGCTGGCGGAGATGCTGCGCGGGTCTTCCATCATGTAGGTGATGAGGGTGCGGACAAAGCCGTCAAACTCCTCATCAATGGCATCGTCTTCTTGCAAGATGGCCAGCGCTGCGCCGGTATCCATGCGTGCAAAAGCATCCAGCGCTTTGCGCAGCAGTTTGGAGGCCAGTTCCAGCGCCCGCTGCAAATCCTTGGTGGGTAAAGAGCGCGGGGCGTTGCGCTCAATGATGGCTTGCACCATACGCGCCATTTTGTGCGCCTCATCGCCCATGCGCTCCAGATTGGCGGTGGTTTTAGAAAACGCCATCAGCAGGCGCAAATCCCGCGCTGTGGGCTGGCGGCGGGCAATGATGGTGGTCAGCGCGTGGTCAATCTCTACCTCCAGGGCGTTAACGCGCTGCTCCGTGGCTACCACCTGCGCCACAGCCTCGGTATCAAGCTGGGTGAGCGCCTGGGCAGCAGTGTGAATTTGTGCTTCCACCAAGCCGCCCATTTCCATCACGCGGGCAGAGACGCGCCCTAGCTCGGCATCAAACTGGCTGGAGAGGTGTTTGTCTGTCATAGCAATGCTTTCTTTCGCTGTAGCTTTTCGCTTTATTGCGCTTGATTAGCCGAAACGGCCTGTGATGTAGTCTTCCGTCTCTTTGCGCTGGGGTTTGAGGAACATCTGCTCAGTAGCGCCAAACTCCATCAGCTCGCCCAGATACATATAGGCGGTGTAGTCGCTGCAACGCGCCGCCTGCTGCATGTTGTGGGTGACGATGACGACGGTGTAGTCGTTCTTCAGCTCGGCAATCAGTTCCTCAATCTTGGCGGTGCTGATGGGGTCCAGTGCCGAGCAGGGTTCATCCAACAGCAGTACCTCGGGCTTAATTGCTATGCCCCGCGCAATGCACAGGCGCTGCTGCTGCCCGCCCGACAGCCCTGCCCCGCTTTGGCCAAGTTTGTCTTTGACCTCTTTCCACAGCGCGGCTTTTTGCAGCGCCCATTCCACGCGGTCGTCCATTTCGGCGGGGCTGAGGTTTTCAAACAGCTTTACGCCAAAGGCGATGTTGTCGTAAATCGACATGGGAAACGGCGTGGGCTTTTGGAACACCATGCCCACTTTGGCACGAATCAGCGCTACGTCCTGCTTGGATTGCAGCAGGTCTTGCCCGTCCAGCAAAATTTGCCCTTGGGCGCGTTGCTCGGGGTACAGCTCAAACATGCGGTTAAAGCTGCGCAGCAGGGTCGATTTACCGCAACCCGAGGGGCCAATAAAAGCCGTGACCTGTTTTTCTGGAATATCCAGATGGATGTTTTTCAGCGCGTGAAACTTGCCGTAGTAAAAATTCAAATCCCGCACCGCCAGCTTGACCGGCTGGTCTGCTGGTAAATAAGTGCTTGAAGGGGTGGTTACAGTGGTGTACGTCATAAAAAATCAAACCCTTGCGTTATTTTTGGCGGGTCAGCCAACGCGCCAGAATGTTCAAGCCCAGCACCGCCAAGGTGATAAGGAACACCGCCGCCCAAGCCAGTTGCTGCCAGTTTTCGTAAGGACTCATAGCAAATTTGAAGATGGTGACGGGCAGGCTGGCCATAGGCTTGCCCAAGTCGCCATTCCAGAACTGGTTGTTCAGCGCGGTAAATAGCAGGGGCGCAGTCTCCCCAGCAATGCGTGCCACGGCCAGCAGTACGCCGGTAATCACCCCGGCGCGGGCGGCGCGTAAAGTCACCATGCGAATCACCTTGTGCTTGGGCGCACCCAAGGCGTAGGCCGCTTCGCGCAGGCTGGCGGGTACCAACTGCAACATATTCTCCGTCGTGCGGATGACTACGGGAATCACAATCAAGGCCAGCGCCAGCGCCCCCGCCCAGCCCGAGAAGCTACGCATAGGCGCAACCACTACGGTATAGACAAACAGCCCAATCACGATAGAAGGTGCAGACAGCAAAATATCGTTCACAAAGCGCGTGGTCTGTGCCAGCCAGCCTTGGCGGCCATATTCAGCCAGATATACCCCGGCCAGCACTCCAATAGGTGTTCCTACCAAAGTAGCCAGCGCCACCATGACCAGCGAGCCAAAAATGGCATTGGCCAGGCCGCCGACCTCATTAGGCGGCGGGGTCATCTCGGTAAACAGTGCCAGGCTGAGGCCGCCCAGCCCCAAGCGGATGGTTTCCCACAAAATCCATACCAGCCAGAACACGCCAAACAGCATGGCCAGCATGGACAGTGCCAGCGCCAAGCGGTTGACGCGCCGCCGCTGGCGAAAACGCGGTGTCAGGCGCGGCGGCAGTGCGGCGGGTGAATGCTGCGTTGCTGGTGTTGGTTGTATTGGT
>JAHAYB010000268.1 GCA_018384835.1 Comamonas sp. | reverse complement strand
GCCCTGATGGGGCGCAACGGCATGGGCAAGTCCACGCTCATCAAGAGCATGCTGGGCGTGGTGCGTCCGCGCCATGGCCGCGTGCTGGTGCGTGGCGATGATCGCAGCAAGGCGCGCACCTACCAGATCGCCCAGCAAGGGATTGCCTATGTGCCCGAGGGGCGCGGCATTTTCAAGAGCCTGACCGTGCGTGAAAACCTGCAGATGTCGGCCCGTGCCGGTGTCGATGGGCGGCGCGAGTGGACATTTGACCGCGTGATGGCCACCTTCCCGCGCCTGGGCGAGCGCATCAACAACGGCGGCTGGCAACTGTCCGGCGGTGAGCAGCAGATGCTGACCATTGGCCGCGCTCTGATGACCAACCCCGACCTGCTGATTCTGGACGAGGCCACCGAAGGGCTGGCCCCGCTGATTGCCATGGAGATATGGCGCATCATCCAGACCATTCGCAAAACCGGCATTGCCACCGTCATCGTCGATAAGAACCACGGCGCAGTCACCAGCATTTGCGACCGCGCCATGATTTTGGTCAAAGGCCAAGTGGTGTTTGACGGCAGCAGCGAAGAAATCCGAGCCCAGCCCGAGCTGATTCAACAGCACTTGGGTGTTTAAGAGTTCAGAGCGTGAACACGTTCTAACGCCCTGTGCCCTGCACCCTCTGCCATAGGTGAGCCGGTATGCCTACTTCCTGGACACGCGACTTTTCTGTTTCAGCCATTACGGCGGGTTTTCTGGCCGTGCTGATTTCCTACTCTGGGCCGCTGTTGATTTTTTTCCAGGCGGGGCAGTCGGCAGGTGCTTCCGCGCCCATGATGGCTTCTTGGGTGTGGGGCATTTCGATTGGTGCGGCCATCTCTGGCATGGTGTTGAGCTGGTGGCTGCGTGCGCCCATCGTCACCGCCTGGTCAGCCCCTGGTACGGCGCTGCTGATTACGCTGTTTCCCGGCATCACCATTGAGCAGGCAGTGGGGGCTTATTTAGTCACCGCCCTGATTTTGCTCATTATTGGCCTGTCCGGTAGTTTTGACTGGCTAATGCGCCGCCTACCCAAAGGCATTGCCTTTGGCATGATGGCGGGCATTTTGTTTCAGTTTGGCGCGGGGGCATTCCAATCAGCAGCAGAAATGCCTTTGCTAACGTTCGGCATGATTGCCGCCTATTTGCTGTGGAAACGCCTATTCCCCCGCTATTTTCTGGTGCTGGTGTTATTCACCGGTATTGGCTTGAGCGCAGCCAGCGTGGGGCTAAATGTGGGGGAAATCCACTTCACCCCCACCTGGCCGACTTTCATCATGCCGCAATGGCATCTTGGTGCGGTATTGAGCTTGGCATTGCCGCTGGTTTTGGTCACGCTGACGGGGCAATTTCTGCCGGGCATGGCTATTTTGCATGGCGCGGGCTACCCCGTGGCAGCGCGTCCGGTGATTGCTGCAACCGGTATTGCCTCGCTGCTGGTGGCAGTAACCGGCGGTATTACGATTGCCTTGGCTTCTATTACCGCTGCCTTATGTACTGGCAAAGAAGCGCATGATGAGCCTAGCAAGCGCTATATCGCTGGGCTGGCCAATGGCGCTTTTTATTTAGTGGGTGGTTTTTTTAGCGGAGCCATTATTGGCCTGTTTGCAGCCCTGCCTGCCGCCTTTGTTGCCGTGCTGGCGGGCTTGGCCTTGCTGGGAGCCATTGCCGCCAACTTAACCGGCGCGGTGGCCGACCCTGAGCAGCGCGAGGCTGCGGTCATCACCTTTGTTGCCACCGCCTCGGGCATGAGCTGGTTGGGCTTGGGGGCGGCCTTTTGGGGCGTGGTGATTGGCGTGGTGGCACACCTGATTTTGCAGCCGCGCAAAACGGCTGCTGCATAACGCAAGCGACGGGGCAGGCATCAGGCGTTCAATTATTAGGCGTTGAGGTGCCGCTTCAAGGTTTCCGAAGGTAAAACACCGTAGGTCTTGCGATAGGTTTCCGCAAAGCGCCCCAGGTGGGTAAAGCCATATTCCAAAGCCAGGGCGGTAATGTTGACAAAACCGCCGCACTCAGGATTGGTCAGCACTTGGTGGACTGCTTGCAGTTTTTTATCGCGAATAAATTGCTTGGGCGTAGCATTGGCGTGTTTTTGAAACAGCATATAAATAGAGCGCGTGCTCATATAGGCTTGGGCGGCCAGCTTTTCCACGCAGAGGTCACTCTTGATATTTTTCTCGATATAGTCCACCAAGCGCTCAAAGGAAATATCGGTCAGTGTTGGCGCTTCAAAAGAAACATTGTGACTCAGCTCCGTCATGAGCTTGGTGGTAATCACGCGGTTGTATTGGCTCAATAGCCAAGGTTGCTGAAATTCTGCCTCTGCTTCCTGGCAAATTAAACTCAGCAGATAAAATAGGCTTTTTAAGTTATTGAATTGATAGGGTATGGGGCTAAAGCGCACCCCTTCTACTGGTTTGTGCCAGCGATTTTCTAAGCAAGTGCTTTCCATCATATACGCTGGCAGGCGTAGAATAAATTTTTCGCAATCGTCAGAATAAGTTAAATCAACGGGGTCTTCTGGGTTGATAATCATCAACTGCCCTGGCAGCAATTGAATACTTTCATTCGCTAACTCATAGCGGCAAGAACCAGAAAGTATAAACTGCAGATGATAAATACCATGCAAGCGGTCGGACACTACCCTGGCCTGGCTGCCGTAGGCCAAGCGGCACAAATCCATGCTGCCAAACTTGCGGTGTGCCAGCGCTGCTGTGCCCCGGCCATCACGCTGCAAGCGCAGGCCATGATTGCCCACATGTTCGTTTACATATTCGGAAACAGCCAGCGGGTGGGCAGAAGAAAAAACCGTGCTTTTGTGCTGCAACAACTGCAAGCAAGCCAGCGACTGTTTATGACAAGCCGCTGGCGCTGATGCCGCAGAATGAAAATGAATGGGGGCTGCTGGTACGCTCATCACTATCTCCTTAAACAGCCAAGAGCGACAATTCTGGCTGTATTTACTTTATAAGAATTTTAGTGAATTCAGGATTTTCCTGAAAAACATCAGCCGCACACAATACAAATAGATAGAGCCTTCATCCAATACTATTTCAAGAGTATGTTAATACCTTTTAAGCATCGTCTATTAATTCGTAAAAAATAGACGATTTCAAGGGAAAACCCCTGTATTTGAAATAAGTGTAATTGGCGATTTTGTGATAAAGCAGCCCTTGCCATTGCTAGAAATACAAAGCGGTTATCGCAATAGGGCAAGGGTGGTTTTTAAGCCATAGGGGTTAATAGCTACCGCCCATACTGCTCCCCCCCAGCTCCGGCTTGTAGATAGCGCAAAGCTGCGAGGTGGCGGCGGACAAAATCATGGAATCCACCCCCACTGCCACAAAACGCGCACCGGCGGCTTGGTAGCGTGCAATCAGGGCGCGGTCGCCGCACAGCACACCGCCCCAAGTGCCTTGGGCGCTGACGCGGCGCAGCCCGTCTTCAATCATGCGCACGATGTCGGGGTGGTCGGCTTCACCTGTTAGGCCGAAGGAGGCGGCCAAGTCTGCCGCGCC
>JAHAYB010000265.1 GCA_018384835.1 Comamonas sp. | reverse complement strand
GCGAAATTAGGCAACTCCAACTGAAATTGCAGATTTTTTCGTTCTCCGCTGGCATCTAGTAAGTGGCGAATCAGCTCGCTTTGATCAGCGACCACCAACTTGGTTTTAGGGTTTACTGCTGCGTGTGCCATCTGTAACCCACCACCCAAAGACCAAGCTAGTATTGCTGCGCTGGCTTGTAAGAATTGACGCTTTTCCATATTGCTTTTCCCCATTTTTTTGGAATGGGTCGGATGCTAGGTAAGCGGTGGTGCTTAGGGAACGACGGAATCTTTATTTGGAAAGAACCAAAACATCCATATGCTGGGATTGTGTGCACCGCAGCAGATGCCCAACAACGAAAAATACATGTGTGACAGTCACTTAATGCTTATTTGGAGTCAGAGGAGTGCTGGGCGGTTTTAGCGAGTACCTGTGTTTACGCAATAAGTACATGAAATCAATTTCGTTGGTTGAAGTCAGTGAAGCTCTTTTAATCCACGGAGTTCATCCCTCAGCAGCAATTAGCGTGCTGTCTATTTGCAGGTCATGCCCATGTCTCGTTCTATTCGCACCGTTATTCTCAATGGCAGTCTTGCCCGCCCTTCTAAAACCCGTGGACTACTAGATGCCATCCACGCGCAACTGCATACACAACTGCCACTGGAAACAGTGCACATCGACTTGGTGGATTTGGTGCGAGACATCGGTGCCCACCTGTGGCGCGACAAGCTACCCGCAACTGCATTGCATGCCTTGCAAACCATTGAGGGGGCAGACTTCTTGATCCTAGGCTCTCCGGTTTTTCGGGGAAGCATGCCTGGCTTGTTCAAGCACTTGTTTGACCTGATCGACTCACCAGCGATGCTAGGCAAACCAGTTTTACTGGCGGCTACTGGAGGCAGCCAACGCCATGCGCTGGTGATCGAACATCAGATACGCCCTCTACTGGCGTTTTTTCAGACTCTAACTTTGCCTGTGGGTGTGTATGCGAGTGAGGAGGATTTTCAGGATGGGAAACTGCAAAGCGAAGCGGTGACTGCGCGCATTCAGTTAGCGGTAAAAACGACGGTATCTGTATTGCAGGCGCAACCTGTTCTTGTGCAGCAAACGAATGAATCGAGCCGATTTTCGAAGATAGATTTGCTACCGCAAAATACGTTTCAATTAAATGAATCTGCTAGACAGAAACCAGAGGCATTTAGGCTTGAATGACCGCTCTGGGGCAGAAACCAGAAGATGGGCTTTTCTCGATTAATGTCTGTGATCGCTGCAAAGCAGACCAAAAAATCACTGTAAATAAACCGCTTCTTAAAATCCGCTCCCTTGGTTTTTTTGTCAAAAAATGCCTAGCATTGTCTGTGCCCCATCAGTTTTGATAGGCCAACACTTAGGAAATAGTTGTTCAAGAACAGTTGTTTAGGTTGATTTAGTGCCTCCTGCGTGTTGCTGTTTTTCTCAGTCAACATAAGGAGCTACTTATGACAAATAACTCGGCTGCCAAAGCTGCTGCCATTGTTTCAGATACACCTATCCATGCTGCAGCAGTCTCCCCACTCGCAACAAATCACGACACGCCTCTTGAAGTCGTTTGCCTCCTTGATCCCTGTTTGATTGATCCTGGCAGCACTCCCAATCGCACGCCAGACTCCTTTGATGATGAAGCTATGGCGGCGCTGTCGCTGAGCATTTTCCTCAAGAGAGGGAACCAAGAACCGATTCATGTGCGCTCATTAGCGGAGCCCCGAGACGGCTACCAGTACGCATTGATTTCTGGTGCACGCAGGCTGCATGCCTGCAAGCAGCACAAACTGTTGGTACGTGCGTTGCTGATGGATGTGACACCGGAGCAGTCCTTGCTTGAGCGCTTGGTTGAAAACCACAACCGTGAACCACTGAGCCCTTGGGAGTTGGGCAAGCAACTGGCACACATCAAAGCGCAGCCAGATATGAATCTGTCAATGCGTAATCTGGGGGCGCTAATTGGCATTGACGCATCGATGGTCCAAAAAGCCTTGGACATTGCGGCGCTGCCTAATGAGGTGGTGCAAGCATTCACAAGTCCCAAGGACATTCGTTATGCAGACGCTAAAAAACTCAAAGATTTGCTGGGAGCTAGCCGCGACAAAGTCATTGCGAAATCGTTAGAGCTCAAAGGCCAGGGACTGGCTGCCAAGCAGGTGCTGGAGGATCTAGCCAAAGCGGTTCAGACAGAGGGGGTGTCGGCAGCAGGCAAGAACTCAGAAGCCACTGTTGAACCATTCAACACTCCACGGCAAGCACTGCTCAAAGTGCAAGGCGATGTGGTGGGCGAGATTAAAACTGACAAGTCTGGGCAGTTGGTGGTGGCGCTGCAAGCCCCGATGTCAGTGCTGCAGCAACAGGCGCTGGCGCAGTGCGTGGAGCAATTTATTGCGCGCAAAGTGATGGGTATCAAACCGGCAAAGCCAGAAGCCTCATCAGTTGACGTTGCCACTCAAACAGCGTCAGTGGCCAACGATAAAAGCGTCAAAACAGCAGCCAATGACAGCTTCGGTAATGAGGGGGCACAAGCATGAATGCCTCTTCTAAAAACAGCGCAGCCGGTAGCCCGTCGGAGACGAAACCTGCCTTCGAGGACGAAGGGAATTCCACATTACCGAACCCCTGTGGCGTAGAGGTGCAAAACGCATTACCGCAGGGTTCGGTAATGTGGGACGGACCCTCTCCGCAAGGGGAGGGAACGGCCCCCGCACATCAGGGG
>JAHAYB010000263.1 GCA_018384835.1 Comamonas sp. | reverse complement strand
TGCCTCCTCAGTGGACCGGCAAGATCCCTTTGCGTCGTGCGCAAAGTACTGCTGAATTGGCACGGGTTGTTCGTTTCCTCGCAAGTGATGAGTCGGCATATATCACTGGGCAGAACCTACGAGTTGATGGCGGGGAAACACGTTCGGTTTGACGCAAGCACTTGTCAGGTATGCGATGTGTCAGATACGCTAAATTTCTGATAAGGATTCAGAAAAAATAAGCTGCATTACGCAGCTTATTTTTTGTGGTGTCATTGCACTCTGTGCTCACACAGTTACCGGCGTTTGCAAGCCGTGTGACTGAATCAACTGCCCCAGATCGCTGGCACTTGCAACTGCTCCGGCGACGTAGCGGTCAGGGCGTACCAGCGCCGCGACAATGCCAGATTTTTCCATCCAGTTCGCCAATACAGGCTCTGCAGCTACAACGATGGGCATCACATTTTTGACTATCGACTGTGCTGCATCAATTGCGCCAGGAGATACAAATAAAGAATATGCGTAGGCTATCTCATCGTCTGTACGTGACCCGTCTGCACAAACAGCTTGGGGAATGAGGCGTCCACCAAGGGCTCCTCCTGCATGAGCACCAGGGCCGAGTGCAGGTTGAGGCGTCGAGAAAAATTGAGTTTGAGCAAACTCTTGATCACGTTGGCGCAAGACATCTGGGCTTGTGGTTTGGATGACTTGCCCCAAACGCACTGCAGTGGAAACGAACTCACGTGCATGTGGCTCGCGTTCAGATTCATAAGTATTCAACAAATCTTCACTTGCCTCGCCACGGATCACTGCAGCCAGCTTCCAAGCTAAGTTAGAAGCATCTCGAATACCAGCACACATACCTTGCCCCATGAATGGTGGCGTCAGATGCGCGGCATCGCCCGCTATCAGTAGGCGGCCCTTGCGCCATCCGCGTGCGACAACGGCACGAAACGTATAAAGAGCGGGGCGCTCCAGTGTTGCCTCTTCAGGTGTCACCCACTTTGACAGCAGTTTCCAGACAGATTCAGGCTGTGTAATGCTTGCGGGATCATCACTAGGCATAAGCATTAGTTCCCAGCGTCGACGCATGCCGACCCCGCGAACATAAGTCCCAGGACGCGAAGGATCGCAATGCTGGATGCTGTAGTCACCCAAATCAGGACGCTCACGATTCAGAACCACGTCCACCACGATCCATTGTTCGCTTTGCTGCAAGTCCTCCAACTCTGCGCCGATAAGTCCACGAATGAAAGATCGAGCCCCATCACTGCCTACGACGTAGCGTGCTTTCTCTTGCAACACTGCACCTGAAGCAACGTCCTTAATGCGTAACTCAACGCCGTCAGTAGCTTCCGTGCAATCCAACAACTCGTGTTTTAACCGAATATCTGCGCTTGGTTGCTCTGCCAATTTGGCTCGCAGTGTTTGCTCCAGCCAGGGCTGATGACAACGGTAGCTCGGGTACCAACCCATGGGGCCGACTTCCAACTCTCGGGACCAATCAATTAGAAGTCGTCCTTCGGAATCAATAAATTTCATCCCTGGGGATGGACGGATCTGAAATTGCAGGGCATCAGCAATACCCAGGCTCTGAAACACACGCATGCATTCGCCATCGAAGTGCACTGCACGTGGCAGAGGATATATACCCGCTTCGCGGTCTATCGCCAGCACACGAAGGCCCTGCTGTGCGAGTAGGGTTGCCAAAGTTACCCCTGTGGGGCCGAGACCAATGATCGCAACGTCGTGCATCACTACTTCTTTCGATAGAGCTTTGCTCTTTTAGTTTGATGGAAATGTCCCGAGACGCCCCCCCTTTTTTATTGGGAACCATGGAATGGACGCAGACTTCTGCAGATTCTGTAATGGGCGACTTGGGGACGGATGGTTCTGAGTTCGTTTTTAGGTCAGCAAGCATGCAATAGGCGGGTTAACCGCCATGCACCAAAAAATGGCTTTATCTAAACCTGTTGATGAGTATGGACATGACAGGCACCAAGACTGATGCTCAATTTTTGTAGCGATCAAGTGGTTCTAGCCATTAATCAGATTAAGTTAGATGCTCTTATTAAAGTAGCAATACGGCACATTGCACGTCTGACCTAAATCCCAAATGCTTGTTATCGACCACAGCGCCGGAGCCTTCTAGAACTTGCTGTTTGGGGCTTATTAGTTTCATTCAATACCTTTCGATATGAGTTGAAATATCTCATTATTCGAGATTTTGTTTTGTTTATCAATATGTGAAAACCCGAATGCAAGCCCTAAAAGTGAAAGCCTCAAACATTGAGGTTGCCCCTCAAAAGTGGAGTTCTTTGCTTTGTTCAAAATATAGACAAGGAGCTAAGAAATGGTTGCAAAGCAGGTTCGTGCGGCATACACGCAGGAATTTAGGTTGGAGGCAGTGCGTTTGGTGCAAAGCGGGAAATCTCAAGCGCAGGTATGCCAGGCACTGGGCATCCCCAAGGCCAGCTTGGGCAGTTGGGTCAGGCAGGTAAAAGCA
>JAHAYB010000250.1 GCA_018384835.1 Comamonas sp. | reverse complement strand
ATCCGCCTGCCCAGCTTTGAGCAGGTACGCGCCGACCCCGTGCTCTACGCCCACGCCAACCGTGTGCTGCACCTGGAAACCAACCCCGGCAACGCCCGCGCCCTGGTACAAGCCCACGGCGAAGGCACTACCGCCCGCGATGTCTGGCTCAACCCGCCGCCCATCCCCCTGAACACCACAGAAATGGACTGGGTATTTGGCCTGCCCTACGCCCGTAACCCCCACCCCGCCTACCTGGACGAAAACGGCAGCTACGAAGGCAGCACCAAAATCCCCGCCTGGGAGATGATTCGCGCCTCCATCAACATCATGCGCGGCTGCTTTGGCGGCTGCACCTTTTGCCCCATTACCGAGCATGAAGGGCGCATCATCCAAAGCCGTTCAGAAGAATCCATCATTGCCGAGGTGGAAGACATCCGCGACAAGGTGCAAGGCTTTACCGGCATCATTTCCGACCTGGGCGGCCCCACCGCCAATATGTACCGCCTGGGCTGCCGCACCCCCCAGATTGAAGCCGCCTGCCGCAAGCCCAGCTGCGTCTTCCCCGGCATTTGCCAGAACCTGACGACTGACCACGGCCCGCTCATCAGCATCTACCGCCGTGCGCGTAACCTGCCCGGCATCAAAAAAGTGCTGATTGGCTCTGGCCTGCGCTACGACCTAGCCATTCAATCGCCCGAATACGTGCGCGAACTGGTGCAACACCACGTGGGAGGCTATTTGAAGATAGCGCCCGAGCACACCGAGTCCGGCCCCCTGTCCAAAATGATGAAGCCCGGCATTGGCAACTACGACCGCTTCAAAACCATGTTTGAGCAGGCCAGCGCCGAGGCGGGCAAAAAGCAATACCTCATCCCCTACTTCATCGCCGCCCACCCCGGCACTACCGATGAAGACATGATGAACTTGGCCATCTGGCTGAAGAAAAACGGCTTTCGCGCCGACCAGGTGCAAGCCTTCTACCCCAGCCCCATGGCGACTGCCACCGCCATGTACCACAGCGGGCGCAACACCCTCACCAAAGTACGTCGCCACATGCGCGACGAGGCTGAAGAAAAAGTCGATACCGTGCGTGGCGAGCGCCGCCGCCGTCTGCACAAAGCCTTTTTGCGCTACCACGACCCCAACAACTGGCCGCTGCTGCGCGAAGCCCTGAAAACCATGGGTCGCGCCGATTTGATTGGCAATGGTAAGCACCACCTCATCCCCACCTTCCAGCCGCTCACCGATGGCGGCTACCAAAGTGCGCGTAAGAAAAATAGCTCCTCTGGCGCAGCGGGCACAGGCACAGGCAAGGGTGCAGGCGTGGGCTACACCATCAACAAAGATGGCAAGGCCGTTGCCCTGCGCCGCCGCCCCAGCACCCCCGCCCAGCAAGAGCCGCAGGGCGACGTGCGCTTTAGCCAAGGCAAGCAGCCCCAAAAAGGCCGCATCCTCAGCCAGCACACGGGGCTGCCGCCGCGTGTCACTGCGCCTGCTGGTCAGCAGCGAGCTGGGGCGGCTAAAAAGCCCAACAAGCGCAGCAGCACTCGCTAATACCCCCACCAACGCAGCGCCGCCGCACTCACTGCCCCCAGCACCACCACCAGTAAAAACGGCGTACGCAGCCACAGGGCTAGCACGGCTGCGGCGGCTGCGCCTAGGCGGGCATCCAGTGCCAATGCCTGGCCGCTGCCCAGGGTGTTCATCACGACTAAGGCGGCCAGCAGCGCCACCGTCATGGCGCTAGCCACTGCCGCCATGCGCGGGTGTTGCAACCAGCGTGCTGGTACGGCAAAGCCTGCCAGCTTGGTCGCAAAGGCCACCACAGCGGCCAGCACAATCCACCACCATAGCATTAGCGCTGCCCTCCACACAGCCAGCCCCAGGCCAGCCCGAGCACAGCGGCCAGCACAATCGGCAAGCCCGGCGGCAGCCAGGGGATGGCCAGCGCCGTGAGCAAGCCAGCGGCCAAGGCCAGTGCCAAGCCATCGCGCTGCGCCAGGCGTGGCCACAGCAGGCCGAGGAAGGCGGCCACCGCCGCCCCATCCAGCCCCCATTGCTGGGGTTGACCCAGGGCATCGCCCAGCAATGCGCCTAGCAGGGTGCAGGCATTCCACAGCACAAATACGCCCAGCCCCGCCGTCCAAAAGCCGCGTTGCTGCTCGATAGCGCTGCTTTGCGCCAGGGCGGTGGCGGCGGATTCGTCAATCGTGAGGTGGGCAGCCAGCCAGCGCCGCCAGCCGCGCAGTTGCAATAGGCGCTGCATTTGCATTCCATAGACGGCATTGCGCACGCCTAGCAGACTAGCAGCGCCCAAGGCCGCCACCCCAGCGCCACCACTGGCCACCACACCGACAAAGGCAAATTGCGAACCGCCCGTAAACATCAGCGCACTGAGGAGCTGGGTTTGCCACAGATTCAACCCTGCCGTTACCGATAACGCGCCAAACGAAATGCCATACAGCCCCGTAGCCACAGCAATGGATAGGCCCATGCGCACCGCCGGGCTGGGCTGGCGCAGCAAGACCCACCAGCTTGGTTTTGCGTCGTCAGCGGGGGTCAATGTGCCTGTTCCCAGTTGCTGCCTACGCCCAATTCGGCCAGCAGCGGCACTTTCAGGCTGGCGACCTCGGCCATCAGGGGGGGGATATGGGTTTGCAGCCAATTGGTCTTATCAGCGGGTAGTTCAAACACCAGTTCGTCATGCACTTGCATGATGAGCAAAATGTCTGGCTGCTCGGCATCCAGCCTGGCTTGTACGGCAACCATGGCTTTTTTAATCAAGTCCGCCGCTGTGCCCTGCATGGGGGCGTTGATGGCGGCGCGTTCTGCCGCTTTCTTGCGCATACCGTTGCCGCCGTTGATGTCGGGCAGGTAGAGCCTGCGGCCAAATACCGTCTCTACATAGCCTTGGGCGCGGGCAAGTTGCACTGTCTCGTCCATATAGCGCTTAACGCCGGGGTAGCGCTGAAAGTAGCGCTCGATATAGGCAGCGGCGGCGGAGTTTTCAATGCCCAGGTTTTTGGCCAGGCCGTAGCTGCTCATGCCATAAATCAGGCCAAAGTTAATCACCTTGGCAAAGCGGCGCTGCTCGCTGCTGACTTGCTCTAGCGCCACGCCAAAGACTTCAGCAGCGGTGGCGCGGTGGATGTCTTGCCCCTCGTGAAAGGCTTGCAGCAAAGCCTCGTCACCGCTCAAGTGCGCCATGATGCGCAGCTCAATCTGGCTGTAGTCAGCGCTGGCAATCAAGCGCCCGGGGGGGGCGATAAAGGCTTGGCGAATACGCCTGCCCTCGGGGGTGCGCACGGGGATGTTTTGCAGGTTGGGCTCATTGCTGGCCAAGCGCCCAGTCACGGCTACCGATTGGGCGTAGTTGGTATGCACCCGGCCTGTGCGCGGCAAAGCCATCTGCGCCAGTTTGTCGGTGTAGGTGTTTTTGAGTTTAGAGAGGCTGCGGTACTCCAAAATTTTGGCCGGTAGGGGGTAGTCCTGAGCGAGTTTTTCTAGCACCTCTTCGTCCGTAGAGCGTGCGCCCGAAGGGGTTTTTTTGATAACGGGCAGACCCAGGGTGTCAAAAAAAACTTCGCCCAACTGCTTAGGGCTGGCTAGGTTGAAGCTCTGCCCCGCTAGCTCATAAGCGGTTTGCTCCAGCGCCAGGATGCGGCTGCCCAAGTCGTTGCTTTGGCGCGTGAGTTCTTGCGCATCAATGGCTACGCCGTTGCGCTCCATGCGCCACAGGGTTTGGCTGGTCTGCATTTCCAAGGCGTAGATATGCGCCAGACCTGCGTCGGCCTGGATTTGCGGCCACAGCACACCGTGTACATCTAGGGTTTGGTCGGCATCCTCGCAGGCGTAGGCGCAGGCTTTGTCCAGCGGCACTTGCGCAAAAGAGATTTGGTATTTGCCTTTACCGCAAATGTCTTCGTAGCTAAAACCACTGCGCTTGCAATGGCGCTGGGCCAAGCTTTCCAGCCCGTGGGGGCGGTGGACTTCCAGCACATAGCTTTGCAGCATGGTGTCGTGTGCATAGCCGCGCACGGTAATACCGTGGTTGGCGAGCACATGCTGGTCGTACTTGATGTTTTGCCCTAGCTTGGGGCGGCTGGCATCTTCCAGCCAGGGCTTGAGCTGCGCCAGCACCGCTTCTAAGGGCAGTTGTGCGGGGGTGTCCAGCCCGATGTGCCCCAAGGGGATGTAAGCCGCTTCATAGGGCGTAACACTCAGCGAGATACCGATGAGCTGGGCTTGCATGGCATCCAAGCTATCGGTTTCAGTGTCAATGGCGGTCAGGTCTGCGGTCTGGATTTTCTCTAGCCAAACGCTCAGTTCCTCTTGCGTGAGGATGCAGTGGTAAGCCACCTCGCGCTGCTCATACTGCTGGGCAGCCACGGCTTGCTCAGTGGCGGCGGCATCATCGGTATCTAGCCCACCGGGGGGTGTGCCCTGTAGGCCACGCACTAGGCTATGAAAGCCGTAGTCCTCATAGAAGCTGCGCAGCTTGTCATGGGCTGGGGCGGCCATGGCTAGACCTGCCAAGTCTGGCAGCGCAGGCAGCCATGCTTGCAAGTCGCAATCGGTTTTCATGGTGACGAGCTGGCGGCTTAGTGCCAACTGGCCGCTGGCAATGGCCTCGCGCAGGTTGTTGCCTGCCACGCCTTTGATGCTGTCGGCTTGGGCAATCAAACTTTCTAGGTTGCCGTGCTCTAGCAGCCATTTAGCAGCGGTTTTGGGGCCAACTTTGGTTACGCCGGGGATGTTGTCCACGGTATCGCCCACCAGGGCTTGGTAGTCCACCATCAGGCTGGGTGGCACGCCAAATTCAGCCGTTACGCCCTCTACATCGCGGCGCTTGCCGCTCATGGTGTCGATGATGGTGATGCGCTCATTGACCAACTGGCTCAAATCCTTGTCGCCGCTGGAAATCAGCACTTCTACGCCTTGGCTATCAGCCAGTTGGGCCAGGGTGGCAATCACGTCATCGGCCTCTACGCCGGGTACGGTGAGCACCTTCCAGCCCAGCATTTGCACCAGCGCATGGATGGGGGCGATTTGCGTGCGCAGGTCATCGGGCATGGGCGAGCGGTTGGCCTTGTAGTCGGCATACAAATCGTCGCGAAAGGTGGAGCCGCTGGCATCAAAAATGCAGGCTGCGTAGTCCCCCGTTTGCAGTTGCAAGTCTTTGGCCAGGGCTTGCAGCATATTGACCATGCCGCGTATCGCCCCGGTAGCGGGGCTGCTGGGGTCGCCTGGGCGGGCACGCAGGTCGGGCATGGCGTGATAGGCGCGATAGAGGTAGCTGGAGCCATCGACCAGTACCAAGGTGTGCTTCTTGTTCATGGGCGCGATTGTGCATCTGCTGGCACTGGCGCTCTATACAATGGCGCTATGCGCCCTATTTCTTTCCCCTTTTTATCGTTCGCAACTGCCAGTCTGCTGTGCTTGGCAAGTCTGCCTGTTGCGGCATTTGCATCTGCACCGCCAGAGGGTGCTGAGGCCAGTAGCACCAGCAGCCCCATCAGCACCAGCCAAAGCGCTGGCGACCGCCATAACCAACGCATTGAACGTATCCATTTTGCCGACCATAACGCCCAAGTCGATGAGCTGCGCGTAGGCGGCCAGACCCAAAGCATCAGCGTACGCCCCCAAAACCGGCTGCCCGCTTACGAAGTGGCTCCTGCCGACGCTGGCCGCAGCCGCCATGCTGGCGATGGTCAGGGGCGGCGCACCTGGAAGGCGCTACAGTTTTAATTCGATTCTTTCTCCCCACCCCACCCCGCCCTGCGCCGTGATTGCGCTGCGGGGCTTTCACGTTTGACGATAGAACTTGCATGGCTGTTTTTACTGAAGTTTGCGCACAAGATGCCCGTAATCTGTTGGCTCAACTCTCTTTGGGCGAGCTGCTTGGGCTGCGCGGCATCCAAGGCGGTATTGAGAACACCAACTATTTTCTGGACACCACCCAAGGCCAGTGGGTGCTGACTTTGTTCGAGCGCCTCAGCGCCGAGCAATTGCCCTTCTACCTCTACCTGATGCAGCACTTGGCGGCCAAGGGCATCCCTGTGCCCGACCCGCAGCCAGCCAAGGCCGATGGCGCTATCTTGCTGACGGTATGCGGCAAACCAGCCTCGGTTGTGCAAAAGCTGGCGGGCAGCAGCCAATTGCAACCCCAGGCCAGCCACTGCGCCGCTGTGGGGGCGATGCTGGCGCGTATGCACTTGGCCGGGCAGGATTACCCGCGCCAGCAGCCCAATTTGCGCGGCCTCGATTGGTGGAATGCCACCGTGCCTACGGTGCTGCCCTTTATTCCTGAAGATGCCGCCCAGCTTTTGCAGGCCGAGCTAGCCCATCAAAACCAACTGGCCGCCAGCACCGATTACGCCAGCCTGCCACGCGGCCCCGTTCATGCCGACCTGTTTCGCGATAACGTGATGTTTGAGGGCGAGCGGCTCACCGGCTTTTTCGACTTTTACTTTGCTGGGGTGGATACATGGCTGTTTGATGTGGCCGTCTGCCTGAATGATTGGTGCATTGACCATGCCGACGGCAGCCTGCGCCCAGCCTTGGCGCAAGCCTTTTTAGCGGCCTACCAAAGCGTGCGCCCCCTGAGCGCTACCGAGCAGCGCCTGCTGCCCGATTTACTGCGCTCTGGGGCGCTGCGCTTCTGGATTTCGCGGCTGTGGGATTTTTACCTGCCCCGCGATGCGGCCATGCTTACCCCACATGACCCCAGCCATTTCGAGCGGGTGCTGCGCCAGCGGGTGCAATACCCCCAGGTGGCGCTCGATTGCCTCTGAAATACCCCCCATTTGCCCCCAGTAGCGCCCATAAGCTGGCAAATATCCGTTAGAATGCGCGTTTTACCTTCGCCGGCTTAGCTCAGTTGGTAGAGCATCCGCCTTGTAAGCGGCAGGTCGTCAGTTCGATTCCGACAGTCGGCACCAATTTCTTCTTTATGCAGCGTTGCGCTGCATCACGCATCATTCTTAGGTTTCAGTAGCGCGGGTTGGCCATCAGCCCGGTTTGAAATCTGAAAATCGCCGGCTTAGCTCAGTTGGTAGAGCATCCGCCTTGTAAGCGGCAGGTCGTCAGTTCGATTCCGACAGCCGGCACCATCTTCCTCACCCCTTCCCTATTTACCCCCTGCTTGGGCTAAGGCTAGCTTTGCGCCAGTACCCGCAGGCGAATGCTATCGACTTGCCAGCCCATAGAGCGCAAATGCGCCACCAGCGCCGGTTGCAAATGGCGCAGCTTGGCCGCTGCTGCTGCGTTTTTGACCAGCAAGCACCACGTCAAACCCTCAATAGGGCCGGCCTGCAACTGCGCATACAAGGGCACTGGCAGCAGCGGGCGCACGGCTTGCAGGCGCTGCTCAGACTCACGGGTTTGGCGTAGCAGGTGCAGCAGTTCGGGCGCTTCGCGGCTGGCCTGCTCTAGGCTGATAGGGTGATGGCGGCGTGTGTGCATAACGGCCATTATCTGCCGTTGGTTAGAATCCGCGCTTTCACACCGCAACACCGCCCCGGCGCAAACAGTGGGGCACTGACTGACGTACATGGCTACTTTTCTTACCAAAATTTTCGGCAGCCGCAATGACCGCCTGCTCAAGCAATACCGCAAAACCGTCGTGCGTATCAACGCCTTGGAGCCACAGCTAGAGTCTTTGAGCGATGCCCAACTACAGGCCAAAACTGCCGAATTTCGCCAGCGCCTAGAGCAAGGCCAGACCCTAGACGATTTGCTGGTAGAAGCCTTTGCCGTCGTGCGTGAAGCCTCTAAGCGCGTGCTCAAAATGCGCCACTTCGATGTGCAGATGATGGGTGGCATGGGCTTGCATCAAGGCAAGGTTTCGGAAATGCGCACCGGCGAGGGCAAAACGCTCACGTCCACCCTGCCGGTGTACCTCAATGCCCTGAGTGGTAAGGGCGTTCACCTAGTCACCGTCAACGACTATTTGGCCGAGCGCGATGCCGAAACCATGCGCCCGCTTTACAACTTTTTGGGCTTATCGGTAGGCATCAACCTGCCTCACAGGCCGCGTGAAGACAAGCAACTGGCGTATTTGGCCGATGTCACCTACGGCACCAACAACGAATACGGCTTTGACTACCTGCGCGACAACATGGTCTATGACGCGGGCGAGCGCGTGCAGCGCCCGCTGAACTTTGCCATCGTGGACGAGGTGGACTCCATTTTGATTGACGAGGCGCGAACCCCCCTCATCATCAGCGGGCAGGCCGATGACAACACCGCCATGTACTTGGCGATTAACCAAATCGCCCCCCAACTCACCCGCCAAGAGGGCGAGGCCGACCCACGCACCGGCGAAGGCGTGACCAAGCCCGGTGACTTCACCGTGGATGAAAAATCCCACCAAGTGTTTTTAACCGAGCAAGGCCATGAGAACGCCGAGCGCATCCTCAGCAAAGCGGGCTTGCTGGCTGAGGGCGCATCACTCTACGACCCGGCGCATATCGTGCTGGTACACCATGTGTACGCCGCGCTGCGGGCGCATTACATCTACCACCGTGACCAGCATTACGTGGTGCAAAACGGCGAAATCGTGATTGTTGATGAGTTCACAGGCCGCCTCATGTCTGGGCGGCGCTGGAGCGATGGCCTGCACCAAGCCGTCGAAGCCAAGGAAGGCGTGGCCATCCAGGCAGAGAACCAGACCATGGCCTCCATCACCTTCCAGAACTACTTTCGCCTGTACAACAAGCTCTCGGGCATGACGGGTACGGCAGATACCGAGGCTTACGAGTTTCAACAAATCTACGGCTTAGAAACGGTGGTCATTCCGCCCAACAAGCCCAGCCGCCGCGAAGACCAGCTAGACCGGGTCTATAAAACCACGCCGGAAAAATACAAAGCCGCCATTGACGACATCCGCGCCTGCCACGAAGCCGGTCAACCGGTGCTGGTAGGAACCACGTCAATTGAAAACTCTGAAATCATCGACCAGTTGCTGACCCAAGCAGGGCTGGCGCACCAAGTGCTCAACGCCAAACAGCACGCCAAAGAGGCCGACATCATTGCCCAAGCCGGGCGCAAAGGCATGATTACGATTGCCACCAATATGGCCGGGCGCGGCACTGACATCGTGCTGGGGGGCAACATCAGCAAAGACATTGCCGCCATTGAAAACAACCCCGACCTGAGCGAGGCCGAAAAACAAAGCCAAATCCAAGCCCTGCGCACCCAGTGGCAGCAAGACCATGAGGAAGTCAAAGCGCTGGGCGGCCTGCGCATCATCGCCACCGAGCGCCACGAAAGCCGCCGCATCGACAACCAGTTGCGCGGGCGCTCTGGCCGCCAGGGCGACCCAGGGTCTTCGCGCTTCTACCTCAGCTTGGATGACCAGTTGATGCGCATCTTCGCCGGCGACCGGGTACGCGCCATCATGGAGCGCCTCAAAATGCCCGAGGGCGAAGCCATTGAGGCCGGCATGGTCACGCGCAGCATTGAAAGCGCCCAGCGCAAGGTAGAAGGCCGCAACTTCGACATGCGCAAACAGCTTCTGGAATACGACGACGTAGCCAACGAGCAGCGCAAAGTCATCTACGAGCAGCGCAACGCCATTTTGGACACGCCCGACCTCACCGACATGGTGCGCTCCATGATTACCGGCTGCGCCCAAGAGCTAGTGCATCAGCACGTACCGCCCGAGTCGATGGAAGAGCAGTGGAACCTGCCCGCCCTAGAAAAAGCCTTGTCCGAATGGCAGTTGCAACTAGAGCTGGCAGCGCAAGTCGCCAAAAACGAGAGCATCTCTGACGAAGACATTCTGAGCCTGGTGCAAGAGGCAGCGCAAGCGCTTTACAGCAGCAAGCTGGAACTGGCGGGCAAGGAGCAGTTCATGCACTTTCAGCGGGCGGTGCTGCTGCAAAGTTTTGACACCAACTGGCGCGACCACCTCTCGGCACTGGACTATCTGCGCCAAGGCATCCACCTGCGCGGCTTTGCGCAAAAGCAGCCCAAACAGGAATACAAGCGCGAAGCCTTCGAGCTATTTAGCCAGCTCATTGATGTGGTGAAAAACGAAGTCACCCGCGTGCTGCTGACCGTGCGCATCCGCGAGCCAGAAGCACTGGAAGAAGCTGCTGAAAACATCGAGCACCGCGCCGAGCATATCCCCGGTATGCAATACGTCAGCGCCGATGGCGATAAAAGCGATGCACCGGAGAGTTTTCAGCTTCCGCCGGGTGTGCGCGTGGGGCGCAATGAACCTTGTCCTTGCGGCAGCGGCAAGAAGTTCAAGCAGTGCCACGGGCAGTTGAGTTAATTGCAGGTTTGTTTATGTCTGATAGCTTGTTGCAAGCACTGGCGCTGGCGCAATCGCCCAACACTGCCCGCTTGCCTGTTTTATTTGTAGGCCATGGCAGCCCGATGAATGCCATTGAGCGCAACATCTGGCGCTTAACCTGGGAGGACGTGGGCGCAGACATCTTGGCACGCTACCCCCGCCCACAGGCGATTTTGTGCATCTCTGCCCACTGGCTGACCACCGGCGGCTGGTGGCTAACCGGCATGGCGCAGCCGCGCACGATTCATGATTTTCGGGGCTTTCCGCCCGAGCTGTACCAGGTGCAATACCCCGCCCCCGGCGCACCGGATTTGGCCGCCAGCCTAGCCGCCGCACTGCGCCAGCCGCATAACGACAAGCCGCTGGCGCTAGACCTGCAAGACTGGGGTCTGGATCACGGCGCATGGGGGGTACTGCACCCATTGTTTCCGGCAGCGGACATCCCCGTCATCCAACTGAGCATGGACTACGCCCGCCCCCCAGCAGAGCATTGGGCGCTAGGCCAGCAACTGGCCGCCCTGCGCGATAAAGGGGTGCTGATTGTTGCCAGTGGCAACCTAGTACACAACCTGCAAGGGATGCGGCTAGGCACGGGCATTAACGCCACCTACCGCTGGGCCTTGGCCTTTGACGAGCGCGTCTCTGACCTGGTGCTGGCGGGCGATTTAGAGCCACTCACCCAGTTTCAGCAATGGGGCGATATGGCAGAAATCTCCCACCCCAGCCACGAGCATTTTCTGCCCATGCTCTACGCCGCTGGGGCGGTGCTGCCGGGCGATAGGCCGAAGTTTTTTAATGCTGGCTTTCAGGCCGCATCCATCTCTATGCGCTCTGTGATTTGGGAGCCGCCCGCCGCCACCCACCAGCCCAGGGCGTAAAAAAAGCGCAGCCTGCACCTGGGTACAGACTGCGCCTCAGCATTCAGCGTTAATCGTTCAACATTAAGCGGTAGCGGTTATGTTGCGCAGGCGGATGTGCAATTCGCGCAGTTGCTTCTCATCCACCGGCGAAGGCGCTTGCGTCAGCAAATCCTGAGCGCGTTGTGTTTTGGGGAAGGCAATCACATCGCGGATGGATTCAGCGCCGGTCATCAGCGTAATCAAGCGGTCCAGGCCAAAGGCCAGGCCACCATGCGGGGGCGCACCGTATTGCAGCGCATCGAGCAGATAGCCAAACTTGGCGCGTTGCTCATCGGGCGTGATTTTCAGGGCGGCAAATACCTTGGCCTGCACCTCAGCGCGGTGGATGCGCACCGAGCCACCGCCCAGTTCCCAGCCATTGAGCACCATGTCATACGCCTTGGCAATGCACTGGGCGGGGTCGGTGTCCATCAGGTCTTCGTGGCCGTCTTTGGGGCTGGTGAAGGGGTGGTGCATAGCTACCCAGCGGTCTTCTTCCTCGTCATGCTCAAACATGGGGAAGTCCACTACCCACAGCGGTGCCCAGCGGTCTTCAAACAGGCCGTTTTTCTTGCCGAAATCGCTGTGGCCAACTTTCAAGCGCAGCGCACCAATTGCGTCGTTGACCACCTTGGCTTTGTCCGCGCCGAAGAACAGCAAATCGCCATCTTGAGCGCCGGTGCGCTTCAGAATTTCGGCAATCGCTGCGTCGTGGATGTTCTTCACGATGGGCGATTGCAGCCCTTCGCGCCCTTTGGCAGCTTCGTTGACTTTGATCCAAGCCAAACCCTTCGCGCCGTAGATTTTGACGAACTCGGTATAGCCATCAATTTCGCCACGGCTGATGGCTGCACCGCCGGGCACGCGCAGAGCCACGACGCGCCCGCCCGGGGTGGTGGCGGGGCCGCTGAACACTTTGAAATCCACATCGGCCATGACCTCAGTCAGCTCGGTGAACTCCATCTTCACGCGCAGGTCGGGCTTGTCAGAGCCAAAGCGGTGCATGGCCTCGGCAAAGGGCATGATGGGAAATTCGCCCAAATCCACGTCCAGTTGCTGCTTGAAGACCTCGGTAATCATGCGCTGGAAGATGGCGCGAATTTCTTCTTCATTCAGGAAGGAGGTTTCGCAGTCAATTTGCGTGAACTCGGGTTGGCGGTCAGCGCGTAAGTCTTCGTCGCGGAAGCATTTGGTAATTTGGTAATAGCGGTCGTAGCCCGACACCATCAGCATCTGCTTGTAGAGCTGGGGCGACTGTGGCAGGGCAAAAAACTGGCCGTCATGCACGCGGCTAGGAACCAGGTAATCACGCGCACCTTCTGGGGTGGATTTGCCCAGCATGGGGGTTTCGATGTCGATAAAGCCCTCTTTGTCGAGGAAGTTGCGCACCTGAATAGCGGTTTTGTAGCGCAGCATCATGTTGCGCTGCATCATGGGGCGGCGCAAATCCATCACGCGGTGGGTGAGGCGCACGTTTTCAGAGAGGTTTTCATCGTCCAACTGGAAGGGCGGCGTGACTGAGGCGTTGAGCACGGTCAGCTCGTGGCACAACACCTCAATCTGGCCGCTTTTAAGCTTGTCGTTAGTCGTGCCCTCAGGGCGGGCGCGTACCACGCCTTTGACTTGCAGGCAGAACTCGTTGCGCACGTCTTCGGCCACTTGGAACATCTCGGGGCGGTCGGGGTCGCAGACCACTTGCACATAGCCTTCGCGGTCGCGCAGGTCAATAAAAATCACCCCGCCGTGGTCGCGGCGGCGATTCACCCAGCCGCACAGGCTCACGGTTTGCCCCATCAGGGCCTCGGTCACTAGACCGCAGTATTCAGTACGCATACTACTCATTGCTATGGTTTCCTTGCGCCCAGGGTGGGCGCGGTGTATCAAAAAAATTACCGTTCCTGGCTCTCTGCCAAGGGCAGCGGCGGAGCAACCACCCCCATGGAGACGATGTACTTCAGCGCCGCATCGACTGACATTTCCAGCTCTACGCAATCGGTTTTGCGCACCATCACCAAATAACCACCCGTGGGGTTGGGCGTAGTGGGCACAAAGATGCTGACATAGGCATCGCGCAGATAGCGCTCAATTTCCGGGGCAGGTGCGCCGGTGATAAAGCCCACCGTCCACACCCCTTCACGCGGCCACTGCACCAGTACGGCTTTGCGAAAAGCGTTGCCATTATCGGAAAACACGGTATCCGATACCTGCTTGACGCTGGAGTAAATGGAGCGCACCACCGGAATGCGGCTAATTACCGCATCACCCCAAGCCACCAGCTTGCGCCCGACAAAATTGCTAGCTACCGCCCCTACCGCCAGCAAAATGCCGAAAGTAAGCAACACCCCAAAGCCGGGAATATGCATACCAAATAGGCGCTTGGGCTGCCAAGCCTCGGGCAGGATGAACAGGGTTTGATCCAGCGTGCTCACAATCCAATGGAGCACCCAGGCGGTAATGACCCCCGGCACAATCACCAGCAGCCCCGTGAGCAGCCACCTGCGCAGGGCTGAAACCGCGTCCTGTTTTTTTAGATGTCCCACAGCGTTAAGCCAGCAAAAATTGCAAAACCGGTGATTATAAGCAGGGCGATTTATAGCCGCCCCGTAGGCTATCCCCTAAACCTATTCTCAAGCGGCTGCGGCCATGGGGTCGGCCTCGTAATGCACCACCGTATCCTCACGGTGCAGCACCCATTGCGGCAGCAGCGAACCGGCCACCATGCCCACCATGGCCGCCAAAACGCCCGCCAGTTGCTGCGGGAACAGCTCATCCCAGCCCGGCACCAGCATAAACAGCAGCCATACGCCAATGCCCAAGCCAATCGCGGCCATTGCGCCCTGGGTGGTGGCTCGCTTCCAGTACAGGCCAAACACCAAGGGGACAAACGCGCCCACCAGCGGCACTTGGTAAGCGCCAGAAACCATTTCATAAATTGAGCTGTCCTGCATGGTGATGGCGTACACCAGCACACAGGCGGTAAATACCAGCACCGAGATGCGCATGGCCTTGAGCGTTTGCGCATCGCTCAAGCCTGGTTTGATATTGCGCAGCACGTTCTCCACAAACGCCGTTGAAGGTGCCAGCATGGTGGCCGAGGCGGTGGACATAATGGCCGACAGCAGCGCCCCAAAAAAAGCAATCTGCAAGCCCAGCGGCATATGGTTCATCACCAGGGCGGGCAGGATTTT
>JAHAYB010000246.1 GCA_018384835.1 Comamonas sp. | reverse complement strand
CGCATGCACCGCCAGCATCGGTGTGGCGCTGTTTTGCGGGCGCGATGAAACCCTGGACAGCTTGATGCAAAGGGCTGATCAAGCGATGTACCAGGCCAAGGAAAATGGGCGCAATCGCGTGCAGCTTGCGCTGACTACAAAAAATAACGCGGGTGCAATTACGCGGGACGAGGCCGTGTGACATCCCGCTCCAGCCTTGAGCCACCAAAACGCCTACATCGAAGCATTCAACGGGAGGTTTCCCGATGAATGCCTCAACGAGCACTGGCTCACAAGTCTGGCGCATGCAGGGGGCATTGTCGAAGCCTGGCGTCGGGAATACAACGAGGAGCGGCCCAAGAAATCGCTTGGTGGGCTAACGCCCTCAGCCTATGCACAGAGGTTGATGCAGAACCAGTTAAATTAAACCCCGGACTCAAAAGCCAAGTGCTACTCAAACATAGGGTGACGTCGGTACAACAGCAAGAACGAACGCATGGCCCTAAGAGAGTGCCTGATACCTGTAAATCACTGAAACCACCTTGAGTTTCCCGTTCTGCTGCACTGCAGATGGATGCATGTTCTATTGTGTGGTTGGGTACACAGAGGCCATCAATTAAAGCCGCGTTAGCGTTTGCGCATGCTTTTTTGCCATGTCCTCTTTACGTTCGCTGTAGCGGTCCACCAAATAAGGCGCAATGTCACGGGTGAGTAAGGTGAACTTCATCAGCTCCTCCATCACATCGACAACGCGGTCATAAAAAGAGGAGGGTTTCATGCGACCATTCTCTTCAAACTCTTCGTAAGCCTTGGCCACAGAGCTTTGGTTTGGAATGGTGAGCAAGCGCATCCAGCGTCCTAAGACACGCAGTTGGTTCACTGCATTAAACGATTGAGAGCCACCACACACTTGCATGACAGCCAGAGTTTTTCCTTGTGTGGGACGAATCGCGCCCTCAGAAAGAGGTATCCAGTCAATCTGGCTCTTCATGATGCCGGTCATGGCTCCATGGCGCTCCGGAGATGTCCAAACCATGCCCTCACACCAGCGCACTAGGTCGCGTAGTTCTTTGACCTTGGGGTGTTCAGTGGGTGCAGCGTCTGGTTGAGGCAATCCTTCATGGTTAAAGATACGTACTTCAGCCCCCATGGCTTCCAAAAGCTTGGCTGCTTCAAGCGTCAAGAGCTTGCTGTAGGAGCGCTCGCGCAATGAGCCATAAAGCATCAAGATGCGCGGCGCATGGCTGCTGCGCAAAGGGGTCTTTAGTTGGTTCGGGTCAATCGTCTGAAACGACTCAGTTGCCAGGGCTGGGAAATCTGTTCCAAGTTGCGCTGCACTTGCGGCTTGTCGTGCCTCAACCAGCTCGCCATCCTCTTTGGTGAATGGGCCAATCTGAGCATTCGGCAAGATGTCCAGTACTGCCTCTGAAGGGCGGCACAAACGCACGCCTAGCGGGGTCACCACAATAGGACGATTCAATAAGATGGGATGCTGCTCCACAAAATCGAGCAATTGTTCATCTGTCCATTGAGGGTTGTCCAAATCAAGCGCTTCATAGGGCGTACCTTTTTGGCGCAGTACCTCGCGCACAGTCTTACCCATACCCTGGAGCAGCGCCTTGAGTTCTGCGCGGCTGGGAGGATTTTGCAGATATTCGACGATGTTTGGCTCTACCCCACTTTGGCGAATCATGGCCAAGGTATTGCGAGACGTACCGCAATTGGGGTTGTGATAGATGGTGACGCAGGACATAAGTTACTTTTGAGCAGGACGCCAGGCATTCACCATGGCCACGAGAGAAAGCATGACAGGCACTTCGACTAGTACACCGACCACAGTGGCCAGTGCAGCGCCAGAGTGCAAGCCGAACAAGGAAATAGCCACCGCAACAGTCAGCTCAAAGAAGTTGGAGGTGCCAATCAGACAGGCAGGGCCAGCGACGTTGTGCGGGAGCTTCATAAGCTTTGCCCCCCACCAACTCAGAAAGAAGATGCCGTAGGTTTGAAGCACAAGGGGAATGGCAATCAAACCAATGACCAAAGGCTTGTCGATGATGGTCTGCGCCTGAAAGCCAAACAGCAAGACCACAGTCGCTATCAGCCCAACTATCGACCAAGGCTTCAGTGCAGATACAAAGTTGCTGACAGCTTGTGATGACTGACGCTGCAGCAAACTTCGGGTCACAACCCCTGCGGTCAAAGGCAAAACGACATACAAAACAGTGGACAGCAGCAATGTTTCCCAAGGCACTGAGACATTGGTCACGCCGAGCAGGAACGCCGCAATAGGAGCGAACGCGACCACCATCACCAAATCATTGATAGAAACTTGCACCAAGGTGTAGTTGGCATCGCCTTTGACCAATTGACTCCATACGAAGACCATCGCGGTACATGGCGCAACGCCCAGCAAAATCATTCCTGCGATGTATTCACTGGCTGAAGCAGGGTCTACCCAAGGCGCAAAGATGTATTCAAAAAACAGCACGCCAAGCGCTGCCATCGTGAAGGGCTTGATAAGCCAGTTGACGACCAACGTCAGCATCAACCCTTGCGGTTTCTTGCGCACACCCTTGACTGCACCCCAGTAAATTTTAATCATCATTGGATAAATCATGACCCAGATGAAGACTGCCACGACCAGGTTGACCTGCGCATACTCCATCGCAGCAACCCACTCAAAGGCAGAAGGCATGATGAGGCCAAGCGCAACGCCCACAGCAATGCCTAGAGCGACCCAAACGGTGAGAAAGCGTTCAAACACTCCCATTTTTAGCTTTCTTTCGTCGTGGTCTGAGTAGCAGTGGGACCGCAGCAGGAGGGTTTTGCAACAGATTCCGTGTTGGAAGTACAGCAGGCGGCGATGGCAGCCGGCGTGCAGCATGCGGGCTCATCCCCAGTTGCTATGTGCTTTGGTGCGCAGCATGCGTCTGCCGCCACGGGCTTGTTTGCCTCGTTGAATACGGGAATATTTCCCAGCGTGTGAAAG
>JAHAYB010000240.1 GCA_018384835.1 Comamonas sp. | reverse complement strand
CTGAAAAATCACCAGCGATTCGCCCGGCTTGGAGTAGCTGCTGATTTTGTCGGCATAGGGCACTTCTTGCAGCACGCGCTCGATGCGGTCGGTGACTTGCTCGGCCACCTGCTGGGCGGTAGCGCCTGGCCAAAAGGTGCGCACCACCATAGCGCGAAAGACAAAGGGCGGGTCTTCATCCTGCCCCAGTTGGAAGTAGGCCAGAGCGCCCAGCAGCAAAATCACCAGCATCAAATAGCGGGTCAGCGGTATGTGCTCCAGCGCCCAGCGCGAGATATTGAAGCGCTGGCGCAGGCTGGGTTTGGCGGGTGCTGGCGTGGGGGATGAATGTTCGGGCTGGTTTGTGCTCATGGCTGGTACACCGTCACCGTTTGCCCTTCAGAGAGCACATGCACCCCGGCGGCCACCACTTGCTGGCCGGGGCGTAGGCCGCTGGCTATTAGCACATCAGCCCCATCCATGCCTGCCAGTTCTACCGCCTGGGCTTGCACCCGGGAATGCTCGGCATCCAACACCCAAACGGCAGAGCTGCCATCGGCCTGCTGCCACAGCGCGGGCGAGGGCAGGCGCATTAGGGCGGCGTTAGCTGTATCTGCACTACCTGCACTACCTGCTTCTTTAGGCTGCGCTGCCTGCATGAGCACTTGCACGGTTGCGCCCAAGGGCGGTTGCTCGTGGGGCGGCACATCCAGCGCGGCTTTGGCGGCATAGGTGCGGGTCATGGGGTCGGCGCTGGCGGCCAGCTCGCGCAATTGGGCGGGGTAGCTGCGGCCATCACCCCATAGGCGCACTTGCAGGCTTTGCCCCAGCGTGGCCTGGCTGCGCATATCTTCAGGCAGGGCAAAGACGGCATCGCGCCCGTCCTCTTGCGCTAGGCGCAGCACGGGCAGGCCAGCGCCTAGCACCTGCCCCGGCTCGGCCAGCACAGCGGTGACTACGCCTGCCGTGGGTGCAAGCAGGCGGGTATAGGTTTGCTGGTTGCTCTGCACGGCTGCCTGCGCCTGGGCTTGCGCTAACTGCGCTTGGGCGGCGTTGAGGCTGGCTTTGCGCTGGTCTAGCTCGACTGGGCTGATAAAGCCATCTTTTTCTAAAGCAGAAAAGCGCTGCCAATCGGCCTGCGCTAAATCTCGCTGGGTACGCGCTGCTTGCACTGCGGCCTGCGCCGCCTGTGCGCCCAGGGCGTAATCTTGCGCCTGGATGCGCGCTAGCAACTGGCCGGCGGCGACGGCCTGCCCCTCTTGCACGGGGCGCTCTAGCAGGCGACCTGCTACCTCAAAGCCCAGCGCTACCTCGGTCTGCGCCTGCACCGTGCCTGCGTACAGGCGCTGCGTTTGCACTTGGGCGCTTTGCACGGTAATTAGCTTGACGGCTCGCACCGGCTCGGGCGTGGCCTCGGGGCGGGAGCAGGCGGCCAGGCTGGCTAAAACAAAAGCGGCGGCCAGGGGCAGCAGGGCTGTCCAGGCCGCCTTGGGCGCTAGGGTAGAAGATGGCAAACCGGCGAGAAACATAAGCAAAAACTAATACATAGAGTGGCCGCATTCTATGCGTGGCTTGTGCCTTTGTTCTCTCGGGTCAATACTTGTCCAGCAATGAGGAGGGTGCTCCTTTGGGTAGATATGCTTTAGCGCCTGGCCCAGCGCCCACCCCATTGGTTAATCACCATGCCTGCCAGCACGGCCAGCGTGCCCAGCCAGTGCAGCAGCGCAGGGCGCTCATCAAAAATCCACATGGCGGACACCAACCCCACCACCGGAACCAGCAGCGACAGCGGAGCCACCGTGCTAACCGGGTAGCGCTGCAATAGCTGCGTCCACAGCCCATAGCCCAGCAAGGTAGAGAGCAAGGCCAGATAAGTGACCGCGCCCAAGCCCTTCCAGCCCACGTTTTGCAATTGCGCTAGCAAATTGGCCTGCCCGCCCTCCAACCACACAGACAGTAGCAACAGCGGAATCACCGGGAAGACGCTAGACCACACCAAAAACGGTAAAGGCTCATAAGGCCCCGAACGCGCCGCATGGCGTGAAATCAAATTAGCGGATGCCCACATAGCCGCAGCCGCCAGGGTAAAGAAGAAGCCCGCCACGCTCATGCTGCCCGCCCCCTCACCGCGTGCCGAGCCAATCACTGCCAGGCCAATAGTGGCCACCACCAGCCCCAGCCACTGCCAGGAGCGCGGGTATTCACGCAGCAGCACCACCCCCAGCAGCAAAGAAATAAACGCCTGGGCTTGCAGCACCACCGATGCCATACCCGCTGGCATCCCCAGATTCATACCGATGTACAACAGGCCAAACTGCCCTGCCCCCTGCACCAGGCCATAGGCGGCTAGCAGCCCCCAGCTCAAGCTGGCAGGCTTGCGTACAAACAGCAACAGCGGCAGAGAAGCCATCGCAAAGCGCAAGGCCGACAGCAGCATGGGGGTCAGCTCCTCCAGCCCCCACTTCGTGACCACGAAGTTCACCCCCCAGACAAGGATGACCAGCAGGGCGCGTAGCCAGTCGGCCAAGCTCATTTAAGCACCTGCAACTTTCATGCGGTTAATCAAAATGGAGCCAACCGTTTTTGCGCCGTAGCTATAAGCATCTGCACCCACGGCTTCTATGCCTTGGTACATCTCTTTTAAGTTGCCGGCAATGGTCACTTCCTGCACGGGGAAGGCAATCTCCCCGTTCTCCACCCAAAAGCCGGAAGCGCCGCGTGAATAGTCGCCCGTCACGTAGTTCACGCCCTGCCCCATTAGCTCCACCACAAACAGACCCGTGCCCAGCTTTTGCAGCATGGCGGCCAAATCGTCCTTATTGCGCGTTAGCGTGGAATACAGGCGCAGATTGTGCGAGCCGCCCGCGTTCCCTGTGGTCTGCATCCCCAGCTTACGCGCCGAGTAGCTAGAGAGGAAGTAGCCCCCCACGCGCCCGCCATCCACCACCAGGCGCTGCTGCACGCGCACGCCTTCATTGTCAAACGGCGAGCTACCCTTGCCGCAGAGGATGAAAGGGTCTTCTTCAATATGGATGTGCTTAGGGAAAACCTGCTTGCCCAGGCTATCGAGCAAAAAGCTGCTGCGCCGGTAGAGAGCGCCGCCGATGACCGCTTGCACAAAGCTGCCCAGCAGACCAGCGGCCAGAGGCGCTTCAAACAGCACCGGGCATTCGGTAGTGGGGATTTTGCGGCTACCCAGGCGGCTCAATGCCCGCTCTGCGGCGTAGCGGCCTACGGACTCAGGGCTGGCCAAGTCTTGGGCGCGGCGCTGGGAGGTGTACCAAAAATCGCGCTGCATCTCGGCATTTTTACCGGGCAGACTGGCAATCGGCGAGACTGAAAAACCGTGGCGTGAGCTGGCGTAGCCACCACGAAAGCCGCGTGTATGGGCACTAAAGAAATGGCTTTGCTGGGCAGAGACGCTCGCCCCTTCGCTATTGGTAATGCGCTGGTTCAGGCTTAAAGCCGCCTCTTCGCAGCGCAGCGCCAGGCTGGCGGCCTCTTCACTGCCTAGGGGCTGGCCATCGTCTTGCAGCCAGGGGTGGAACAAATCCAGGTCACGGTGGCTATCGGGCGGGGCAATATCAGCCGCGTCGGGCAAGCCAGCAGCAGGGTCTTCAGCCGTAAAGCGGGCAATATCAAACGCTGCTTGCACCGTTTGCTGCACCGCCTGCGGGGAAAAGTCCGAGGTGCTGGCATTGCCACGGCGCTGGCCGATATACACCGTCACCCCCAGGGATTTATCGCGGTTGCGCTCCACCGTCTCTAGCTCGCCCTTGCGCACCGAGACGCTTAGGCCACAGGCTTCAGAGGCATCGGCGCCCGCATCGCTTGCGCCTAGTTTTTTGGCGTGCGCCAGGGCTTGCTCCACCAAATCGGCAAAAAACGCCGGGCTATAACTAAAGCCGGGCGCTACGGTGTCAGACAAAGGCACAGCGTTGCTAGCTGTGCCTGCGGTAGATTTTTTAGCAGTACGGGGTGTTTTCATAGGTGCGGCTATGATACCCAGCCGCGCCGCCTACTAGGTGCTGGCAGGTCAAGAAAAAACATCGGCCAGCCGCTTTGCAGATTTACAGATTTGCGCCGCACTCTTCTATCTTCCCACCCCACAACCCACACCCATGCCACGCAAACTGAAAAAAGGCTATTACGTCAAAGGCGAATTTGTTGCCGAAGGCAGCGCCCGCGACCAAGAACTGACTGCCGAACTCAAAGGCACCTGGGACGCTACCCGCACCGACCAGAAAAAACACAGCCACGCCCTGCGCGACCTGGGCAAAACCTTGCTCACTCAGCGCCCTGCCCTGTGGCAACGCCTAGCGCTGCCCGAGCGCCTGCACGATGCGCTGCAAGACTTTCAGCGCCTCAATAATTTTGAAGCCCAGCGCCGCCAAACCCAGCTCATTGGCAAGCTCATGCGCCAGCTTGATGAGGGGCATATCGAGCGCATTCGCCAAGCCCTGTATGACGAGCAGCACGGCAGCGGCAGCCAGCAAACCCAAACCCTGCTGGCCGAGCAATGGCGCGAGCAACTCCTAGCCGATGATGCCGCCGCCCTGCCCGCCTGGCTAGAGAGCTACCCCGACACCGACATCCAAGCCCTGCGCACCCTGATTCGCCAAGCACGTAAGGATTTGCAGGCAGCGGCTATGGCTGCGGCTGCGGCATCAGCCACCGCCGCGCCAGAGGCAGAAACCAGCGCCCCCCCGCCCAGCAAAAAAAGCCGCGCCTATCGTGAGCTATTTCAGCAACTGCGCCAGCACATTGAACAAGCCCTGGTTGACTACAGCGCAGCCGCCACTGACGACAACGACGACGAACGATAAAGGAAAGCCCCACATGACCCAGCCTGAAGCCGTAACCATAGGCATCGTTTCCATCAGCGACCGCGCCAGCAGCGGGCAATATGAAGACAAGGGGCTGCCCGCCCTCAAGAATTGGCTGGGCAGCGCCTTGCACAACCCCATCACCTTCGTCGAGCGCCTGATTGCTGATGAGCAAGCCCTGATTAGCGACACGCTACGCGCCTTGGTGGATGAGCAGGGCTGCTCTCTGGTATTGACCACCGGCGGCACAGGGCCAGCGCTGCGCGATGTCACACCCGAAGCCACCCTGGCCGTGGCCGACAAAGAGCTGCCCGGCTTTGGCGAGCAAATGCGCCAAATCAGCCTGCGCTTTGTACCCACGGCGATTCTGTCGCGCCAAGTGGCCGTGGTGCGTGGGCAAAGCCTCATCATCAACCTGCCTGGCCAGCCCAAGGCGATTGCTGAAACGCTGGAGGGCTTGAAAGATGCCGAAGGCCGCAGCCTAGTGCCCGGTATTTTTGCCGCCGTGCCTTATTGCATAGACTTGATTGGCGGCCCCTACCTGTACAGCCGCGATGAGGTCAGCCCCGCTTTTCGCCCGAAGAATGCCCAGCGCCCGCTTTTATCCGCCCCCACCAGCGCTTCATAAGCACTTTTCTAACTTTTCTAATTAATGTGCACTTTTCGATTGCAAGTAGCGCTGCACACCTTGAGCTACATGCACCCCGGTGGCAAAACAAGCGGTAAATAGATAGCCCCCAGTGGGTGCTTCCCAATCGAGCATTTCTCCTGCGCAGAAAACACCGGGCAGGGCTTTGAGCATCAAACCCTCATCGACAGCAGACCAAGACACGCCCCCGGCGCTGCTAATGGCTTCGCTCAAAGGACGCGGGCTGCGCAGCGCAATGGGCAGGCATTTGATGGCTTGAGCCAGCTGCTGCGGGTCTTGCATCTGGGCTTTATCTAATAGCTCGTACAGCAAGCCCATTTTTACCCCTGCCAGCCCCAAACGGCTTTTGAGGTGGCTACTCAGGCTACGCGAGCCGCGTGGGTGGGCTACGGCGGCCAGCACCTTCTCATGGGAGAAAGCGGGCAGCAAATCTACCCAGATGGTGGCACGCTCCTGCTCGGCCAGGCTTTGGCGGTAATGGCGCGAGGCCGCGTACACCAAGCTGCCCTCCACCCCTGTTTCAGTCACAACAAACTCGCCCCGCCGAGGCCAGCCCGCTCGCTCCTGCCCCGGTAAGTGAATGGCCACCGACTTCAACGCCGCCCCGGCAAAGCGCTGCACGAAATGCGCCGTCCAGCCCTGCCCCTGCGTGCCCATCACATCAAAGCCGCAATTGCTCGGCTGCAAGGGCAATAGCGCCACCCCCTCTTGCGCCAAGATGCTTTGCCAAGCGCCATCCGCCCCCAACTGCGGCCAGCTTGCCCCGCCCAGCGCCAACACCAAAGCCTTGGCCTGCACGGGCTGCATACCTTGCGGCGTGGCAAATACGGGCAGGCGCTGGCCATCGACCTGCTGCCAGCCCTGCCAACGGTGGCGCATGGCAAACCGCACGCCCAGGCTGCGCAAATGCGTAAGCCAAGCACGTAGCAAAGGGGCGGCCTTCATCTCTTGCGGAAATACCCGCCCAGAGCTGCCCACAAAGGTGGCGATACCCAAGCGCTGCGCCCAGGCACGCAATGGCTCGGGGCCAAAGTGCTGCAACATTGCCCCCAGCGGGGCACTGGCTGCGCCATAGCGCTCGATGAATTGCGGCAACGGCTCGGAGTGGGTGAGGTTCATCCCGCCCTTGCCCGCTAGCAAAAACTTGCGTCCTACAGAGGGCTTGCCATCAAACACTTGCACGGCATAGCCTTGGCT
>JAHAYB010000228.1 GCA_018384835.1 Comamonas sp. | reverse complement strand
CTGCCAAGCGCGGCACGATGTAGGCATGGCGCAACTGGTTGGCAATGGTGTCAATCGCATCACCAATGCTGGTGGCGTTGAGCACTTTGGGGAAGCGGTCGTTGACCATGATGTCCACCTCCTCGCCCAAGGCTTGTAGCCGAAGATAGCTAATGGCTGAGATGGCAAGCATGAGCACCAAGGTCACGGCAAAGCCTATGCCTAGGCGGATACCGATTTTGAGTTTGTTCATAGTCAACTCCTGTGGCTTGAATAATAAAAAAGTTTACGCCGAGAACGCCGAAGCGTTGCCGCTGCCATTGTTACTTTGATGCGGGTGCTGGGGCAGGGAGCCATGGCCACTGTGGCTGTACTGGCCTTGGCCTTGGCCTTGGCCTTGGCTTTGGTCTTGGTCGCGCTGGGCGGCCAGTTGCACCAGGGCTTGCACGTCCAAAATCAGCGCCACCTCGCCAGAGCCAAGGATGGTGGAGCCGCCAATGCCGCGCAAATGCCGAAAAAGCTGCCCCAAGGGTTTGATAACCGTTTGGAACTCGCCCAGCAATTGGTCCACCACGATACCGGCTTTGCGGTTGCCAGCGGTGATCACCACCACATTCTCGCGGCCACTGGCCTGGCCGGGCAGACCAAAGAAGTCGCGCAGGCGGATAAAGGGCAGCACCTCGCCGCGCAGGTTGAGCATGTGCCCGCGTGTGTCTTGGGCTTTGAGTTCTAGGCACTCCACCACCGAGTCCAGCGGTATGACGTAGGAGGCTTGCCCCACAGCGGTCAAAAAGCCGTCGATGATGGCCAGCGTCAACGGCAGGCGGATGGTGAAACACGCACCTTGGCCTGCGGTGCTGCGCACTTCCACCGTGCCGCGCAGCGCTTGGATGTTGCGCCGCACCACGTCCATGCCCACGCCGCGCCCCGAGAGGTTGCTGACGGCCTCAACGGTGGAGAAGCCGGCCTCGAAAATCAGGTTGGCGATTTCGCGCTCGCTCAGGTGCTGGCCGGGGGCAATCAGCCCTCGGTCTAGCGCTTTTTGGTGGACTTTTTCGGCGTTGATGCCTGCGCCATCGTCTTTGACCTCAATGATGATGTTGCCCGAGTCGTGGTAGGCGTTGAGCTGTAAGTGCCCAGTAGCGGATTTGCCTGCCGCTAGGCGCACGGCGGGCGGCTCTAGGCCATGGTCCATGGCGTTGCGCACCAGGTGCATGAGCGGGTCGCCGATTTTTTCGACCACGGATTTATCCAGCTCCGTGTCTGCGCCAGAAATTTGCAGTTGGATGTCTTTGCCAATCTCGCGGGCGGTATCGCGCACCACGCGGTTAAAGCGGTTGAAGGTTTCGCCAATTTGCACCATGCGCAGTTGCAGCGCGGAGTCGCGGATGTTCTCCACCAACCAGTTCAGTACCGAGGTGGCTTCCACCAACTGCGCATGGCCGCTGCGCCGCGCTAGCAGGCTGGCCGAGTCGCCGGCAATGACTAGCTCACCCACCAGATCAATGAGCTGGTCTAGTTTGTCTGCTTGGACGCGAATTAGGCGGCTTTCTGCCACTGGGCGGGCGGTGGCGTTTTTGGATGCGGCAGCGGGGGCGGCAGGCGGGGCAGCAGCCGTAGCGGGTTTAGCAGTAGGTGCGGGGGCGGGCACTGGTGCTGATACAGGTATTGGTGCGGGTGCTGGCGTAGGTGTAGGCGTTGGGGTAGGTGCAGCGACTGCGAGCGCAGGGGCGGGCGGGGCATCGTCCGGCACACCTAGCACGCCCAAGGCGGTGAAGATGCGGTGCAGCAGCTCTTGAGGCTCTGGCAGGCGGGCGATTAAGGCCAGGTAGTCGCTGCGCGGGCTGTGGGGGGGCAGTAGGTGCAGCTCGCAGTCGTCTTGGCAGAAGGCAAAGACGTTTTCAATCTCTGCGGCGCTGGCGATGGTTTGTAGCCCTAGCTCAAAGCCCAGGTAGCAGGCTTCGGCATCCATTTGCGCAGGTTCGGGCAGTGCTTCGTAGAGGGTGTGCAGACCGACAATCGTGCCCAGTTGCTCTAGGTAGCGCAGGAAGTTAAGCGGCTCCATGCCCATTTTGAGCACGTCTGCGCCAAAGCGGATGGACAGATGCCATTGCCCCGCTGTGCTGGCTCCTTCTTCCTGCTGGGGGACGGTGTTTGCAGTATTTGCGCTGTTTGTGCTGTTTGCGCTGCCGTTCACATTGGCTTGGCCAAAGGCACGCAAGCCCTCGGCCAGCACTTGGCCGGGGGCGGTTAGGCTGGGGTCTTCTTCTAGCTGGCCTCGCTCGACCACGCCAATCAGGCTGCCAATGTGGTCGCAGCCTTGTAGCAGCAGGGTAATCATCTCGGAGCTGGGTTGCAGCTCGTGGTTGCGCAGGCGGTCTAGCAGGCTTTCTAGGGTGTGGGTAAAGCGCTCGATATGGTGCAGCTCGACCACGCCCGATGCGCCTTTGATGGTGTGCGCCGCCCGAAAGATGGCGTTGAGCAGGTCAGCGTCCACCGGCTCGCCGCTTTGGTGTTGCTCCATGCGCAGCAGGCCGTCCTCCATTGCGCCCAGTTGCTCACGCGCTTCTTGGATGAATACGCCGTAAATCTCGTCCATATCCCCAATTGCCTTTCTGTATTGGTTGTGTCGCTATGTCGCTATGTCGCGGTGCTTAGGGCTGGGCTGCGGCCAGGTTCAAATCCGTGCCTAGGCGGTAAAAATCAAGTACCTCGCGTGCGGTGGCGCTGGCCGCTACGGTGTGCAGCGGCTTTTGCAGGCGTTGCACTTCGCGCAGCACCATCAGCAGCAGTTGTACGCCAGCGCTGTCTAGCTCGGTGACGGCTTGCAAATCCAGCTCGTAGCGCGTGCAGTCATGGCCTTGGGCTGCGGTGAGGGCATCGAGTAGCTCGGTTTTCAGGGCGCTGGCTTGGTAGATGGTGACCTCGCCGTGCAAAGCCAGGCGCACGGTATCGGGCTGGGGGTGGTGTAGGTGCAGTTCCATAGGGGCGGGAGGCAGTAAAGACTGGCACTAGAGGGCTAAAACAGCTCAATTTTGGGGCCGTCAGCCTGTACGGGGGATGGCGCTGGCGACACCGTCGGGGTGGATACGCTGTTGCCTGCCTTCTTGGCCTTACCCTGGGCTGCGGTTGTTGATGCTTGGGCACTACTAGCCAGCACTTGGTGATGGTCACTGCGCTGGGTGTGCATGACGTAGCTTTGAAAAACCTCCTCCAAATGCTCAGACAAAGGGCGCAACGGTAGGCCGGTGCGGTCTATATCTTGTAAGTGCGCGACCAAGTGCTGGGTGTGCGTATCTAAGCGGCTAAGGGCGGCGACGATGTGCTCGATTTGTTGGCGCGTGACATCTTGGAACTGCACGCTGGCCAGCGCTTCCATGAACATATGGCTCAGGTGCTGGCTCGATTCGCGAATCTCCTGCATCACCTGGGCATCGCGGTGAGCCACCTCTTGGTAGTTGCGCCCTAGCTCGTTGAGCTGGGCGGAGAAGTTTTGCAAGGTAACGCGCTCGGCATCAATGTCGTTATTCTCCAGGCGGTGCTGGTGCTGCTCTTCAATGGAGTTGACGACGGTTTGAATGCCTTCGTTGATTTTGTTGACCGCATCGTTGGTCGCTTGCGAGAGCTTGCGCACTTCACCAGCAACGACGGCAAAGCCCCGGCCTGCTTCGCCTACGCGGGCGGCCTCAATCGCGGCGTTGAGCGCCAGCAAGTTGGTTTGAAAGGCGATGTTGCGAATCAGCTCCACCAGGCTGCTCAAAGAGCGCCCTTCCTGGGCAAACTGCAAAGAGCGTTGCTGCTCGGCCTCTGCCTCTTGCACGCGCTGCATGATGTAGCGGTCCATTTGTGCAATCAACTGCTGGTTGCTCTCAATGCGCTGCTCTGAGGAGTCAAAAATACTGCTCGATGCCTGTGCGCTTTGGTTGACGATGGTGTTCAGGCGCTCAACCACTTGGTCAATTTCAGACAGGCGCTGCACGATGTCAAACGAGGCCGTCTCGGTTTGCTGCACCACAGAGCCTAGTTGCTTGCGCACCACCTCGTTAAATTGCGGCACTTGCTCTAACTCTTTGGCTACGCGCTGGGCGGCTACGGCGCGGGTTTCTACCCCCAAGCGCCAATTGCGATAAAACAGCACTGCCACCACGCGCTGGGCGGCAAAAGAGACCAGCACAATCAGCGCACTGCCTAGCGCCGCCCCCATGGCCGACGATAAGCCCAAGCTGGGCAAAAAGCGCTGCTCAAACGCCTCGTTGAAGAAGTACACACTTAGCGCCGCACCCAGGGTCACGACCAATAGCACCGATAACAGGCGGCGAATTTCAACAGCATCATCCATGGGTTATGGCTCTTATCTTTTTTTGAACTTAACGCATGACCATTAACGACCATTAACGCATGACCAGCTTGATGGTACTGAGCAGGTCAGCCGCCGTGACCGGTTTGACCAGCCAGCCCGATGCACCTGCGGCCTTGGCCTCTAGGCGCTTGGACTGCTGGGATTCGGTGGTTTGAAACAAAATAGGCATAAAGCGGTAGGCGGGCAGTTTGCGCACCTCTTTAATAAACTCAATGCCATTGAGGCCGGGCATATTCAAATCCGTAATCAGCAAATCGACATGCAAGCCCGTGGCAAATTTGCGCAGCCCCTCTTCAGCGCTGGCCGCTTTCTCTACCTTGTAGCCTGCTTTGCTCAAAATGTTAGACACCGACAGTAGGAGGGTGGCCGAGTCATCCACCAGCATGATGGTTTTCACAAAAAAACCCCTCTTTAGTTAGCAAGAAATTAGCAATAAAAATACTGGCATGACCAGAGTGCAGGTTTACGCTGCCTTAGCACGCCCACTTGGCTGGGCATGATAGCGGTTTTAGTTCCGGCGGCTACCTAAGCCTTTAGAGTGTGCAGGCCCATACAGCTTTGCTTGTATAGGGCAGGGGGTTGTTTTCGCCCGGCCTGCCTGGGCTGGCTATTAACTGTTAGCTTTTAGGGATGCAGCGTCGTCGATTTTCCCAACTTCTTGTGCTGGCTGCCCCGCTGGGCGGCTTGCTCGCTTGTAGCCCACCCATTCCCGAATACTGGGATTGGCCAGAGGCGCAGTTACTCAGCGCCATCACCGCGCATTTCCCCCGTGACTATCCAGTGGCTGGGCTGCTCAAGGCCAGTTTGGCCCAGCCCCAGCTCACCTTGCAGCCCGAAAGCAATACCTTGCAAGCGCTGCTGCAAGTGGCGTTTTCCGGGCCTGCGCTGGGGCAGGTCTATCAAGGCCGTGCGCTGCTGCGCTTTGGCCTGCGCTTTGAGCCGCAAGACAGCAGCGTGCGCACCCACCAGGTGCAGGTGCTGCAATTGCAGCTAGAGGGTGCGCCCGAGGCGGTGGGGCAGATGTTCAGCGCCTACGGTCCGTACCTGGCGGAAAAAATTTTCCAAAACTGGGCGCTCTACCAACTCGATAGCAGCCAGCGCGAGCTGTTGCAGCGCTGGGCGGTAGAGGTGGGGGAGATTCACGTCACCGAGCAAGGCTTGCGCGTGTACCTACACCGCCGACCTGATGGAGCGTAAGCGAGGCGGGCAAATACATCCCCAGTACATCCCAAATGCCTTCCCCTAGAATGCGCTGTCTATTGTTCAATGGTTTGTCCATTTTTTTAAGCGAGTGCCCATGTCTGCCCAAAAATACCGACTGATTACCCGAAGCGACTTTGACGGCCTGGTCTGCGCCGTGTTGCTCAACGAGCTGGAGCTGATTGACGACATCAAATTCGTCCACCCCAAGGATATGCAGGACGGCAAAATTGAAGTTACTGACCGCGACATCACCACCAACCTGCCCTATGTGGCCGGGGTGCATCTGGCCTTTGACCACCACCTTTCTGAGACGCTGCGCAACAGCGGCGAGCGCCCCGAGCACATCATCCACCCCGAAGCGCCCTCTGCCGCGCGCGTGGTGTACGACCACTACGGCGGCAAAGAGCGCTTTCCCGCTCTGTTTGACGAGATGATGGCCGCCGTCGATAAGGGCGATGCCGCGCAATTTAACCGCGACGAAATTTTGAATCCTGATGGCTGGGTGCTGCTCAACTACCTGATGGATTCGCGCACCGGCTTGGGGCGTTTTCGGGAGTTCCGGGTAAGCAACTACCAGCTCATGATGGATTTAATCAAATACTGCCGCAACAACGGCATTGAAGACATCCTGCGCCTGCCCGACGTAAAAGAGCGCGTCGATTTGTACTTCGACCACGCCGAAAAGGCCAAAGAGCAGTTGCTGCGCTGCTCCACCGTGCATAAAAATTTGGTCGTACTCGATTTGCGCGAAGAAGAAACCATCTGGGCGACCAATCGCTTCATGATTTACGCCCTGTTCCCGCAGACCAATATCTCCATTCATATTCTGTGGGGGCTGCAAAAGCAAAACACCGTGTTTGCCACGGGCAAGTCGATTTTGAACCGCAGCTCTAACACCAACGTCGGCGCTTTGATGCTGGAGTATGGCGGAGGCGGTCACGAAAACGCCGGAACCTGCCAAGTGGGTAACGACGAGGCGCAAACCGTTTTGCCCAAGCTCATCGCCCGCATCAACGCGGACGGCTAATGCCCTTCCTGAGCAGCGGTCTTGGCACGGCAGCGCAGGCGGCGCAGGCGGCGCACTACTGCCCGCAATGCGGCGCTGCCAATGCCTGTGCGGTGGCTGCCCAGCAAGCCGCCCACATTTGCTGGTGTATGCAGTTGCCGCCTTTGCCTGTGTCTGTGCCGCAGCTCCAGCCCAAGGCCGACGGCAACCTCCACCCTCAAAGCGCCCTGCGCTGCCTATGCCCACGCTGCGCCCAAGCGCTGCAATCGGTCTATTAGGCGATTAGGCAGTCGGCCAACCAGCCAAACAGCCAGCCAGCCAACCGGTTCCTTCCCCCTTCGCTTTTTTGGTTTTAACTTTTTGCTTTGGATACGCCGCCATGTGCCAACTGCTTGCGATGAACTGCAATACCCCTACTGATATGCGCTTTAGCTTCTCGGGCTTTAGCCAACGCGCAGGCAATACCGGCGACCATACCGACGGCTGGGGCATTGCGTTTTTCGAGGGCAAGGGGCTGCGCCACTTTGTTGATTACGAGCAGGCCACCACCTCCCCCATTGCCGAGCTGATTCGCCACTACGCCATCAAAAGCAAAAACGTGATTGCCCACATCCGCAAAGCCACCCAAGGCCGCGTGCTGCTGCAAAACTGCCACCCTTTTGTGCGCGAGCTGTGGGGCATGAACTGGGTGTTTGCCCATAACGGCAACCTCCAAGACTTCCAGCCCAAGCTGCACGCCCAATTTCACCCCGTGGGCGATACCGATAGTGAGCTGGCGTTTTGCTGGCTGATGCAAGAGCTGGCCAAATCCCACGCTGGCCTGCCCAGCGTGCATGAGCTAAGCCTGAGCCTGCAAGAGCTAGCGCAGCGCATTAGCCCCCACGGCACGTTTAACTTCCTGCTCTCTAACGGCCAAGCGCTGTGGGCACACGCCACCACCGATTTGCACTACATCGAGCGCCAACACCCCTTTACCACCGCCCACCTGAGCGACCAAGACCTGAGCCTGGACTTCTCCACCTGCACCACCGCGCAGGATAAGGTGTGCATCATCGCCACCGCCCCGCTGACCAGCAACGAGCAGTGGACGCGCCTGCCCCCGCAGAGCCTGCACGTCTTCCAAGAAGGGCAATTGCTGCTGCGCCTGCCCCCACCGCCTAACGCGGGTACAGCGAATCCTGCCCCTCTGGCCGCGTCTTAAAGCGCCGATGCACCCAGTAATACTGCGCGGGCATAGTGCGAATGGCGGCCTCTAACTCGCGGTTCATGCGGGCGGTATCGGCGATATGGTCAGCGGTGGGAAAGTTCTCCCAGGCGGGGGTGAGTTCCGCCACATAGCCCTCGGGGGTGAT
>JAHAYB010000189.1 GCA_018384835.1 Comamonas sp. | reverse complement strand
TAGCGGGAACAAAAAAGGCCAGTTCCGAAAAACTGGCCTAAGTCGTTGATTTACTTGGTAGGGCGTGCTGGACTCGAACCAGCGACCAAGGGATTATGAGTTCTCAAAATAGGGGTTTCGCCTGTGTTGATGACTGTTGAAAACAGCCTATACAATCCTTAAAAATCAACACTTTATGGGCGAATCACCTTTTTTCGGTGTTGATTGGAATACATCTTTTATCAAGAAATTCTCTTACATCCGCCGTTACATCCTGCCGATGTAAGAAAACCCCGCTACACATGGCAAAAGTCACATTCACCGCCCCAAAGGTGGCAGCCTTCAAATGCCCACCTGACAAGGCGCAAACATTCCTATGGGACACCGCCGCCCCTGGCCTAGGGATGCGCACCACGCCAGCAGGCAAGCCCGCCTACATCTTTCAAGGCATATACAACGGCAAGAGCCTACGCATCACCATAGGCAGCCCCAGCGCTTGGAGCATCCCCGATGCCCGCGAAAAGGCCAGAGAGCTACAACGCCTCATTGACCAAGGCACAGACCCCAGAGAGCAAAAGCGCGAAGCCCTAGCCAAAGCCCAGACCCAAGCCGCCGCCAAAGCAGCCGCCGCTACCACCTTTGCCGATGCGTACCACCGCTACATACAAGCCAGAACGCCCCATTGGAGCAAGCACACCATCAATGACCATTGGCGCAAAGCTACCGCCCCTGGTCTCCCCAGAAAGCGCAGCAAAGCGCTAACCGTGGCAGGCCCGCTCTACAGCTTCATGGATAAGCCCTTAGCCACCATCACCGCCGCCATGCTGGCCAAATGGGCAGAACAAGAAGCCCAGCAGCGCCCCACATCTGCCAACCTGTCGCGCCGCCTAGTGCGAGCGTTTTTCAACTGGTGTTTAGAGCAAGAAGACCTGGCCCCATGCCTGCCAGACGGCAACCCAGCCACCGCCCGCGCAGTCGGTAACGCCCTACCATCCGTGAAGCCCAAGCAATCAAGCCTGCTACGTGAACAACTGGCCCCGTGGTTTAGCGCCGTGCAAGCCATCCCTAATCTATCCGTGGCTGTGTACCTGCAAACCCTGCTGCTGCTAGGCCCGCGCCCTGGTGAACTGCTAGCCCTTCGCTGGGAAGATGTGGATTGGCATTGGCACAGCGTGCGACTGCGTGACAAAGACGAAAGCAAAGGCGGCATAGACGGCCAACGCATGATTCCCCTGCCCCCCTACGTGGCCAGCCTGCTAGCTAGCCTGCCCCGCCGCTCTGAATACGTATTTGCCAGCGCTGCAACAGGCCGCCCAATGGCCAACCCCGCCAAGCCTTTGGCCCTGGCCTGCGCCGCTGCTGGTGTGGGGCACATTACCCCGCATGATTTACGCCGCTCATTTGGTTCTCTGGCTGAATGGCTAGAGCTGCCCTCTGGCGTGGTAGCGCAAATCCAAGGCCACAAGCCCAGCGCCACAGCAGAACGTCATTACCGCGTGCGCCCCCTAGACCTACTGCGCCTGCACCATGAAAAGCTGGAAGCCTGGATTCTTGAGCAAGCGGGCATAGTCTTTGAAGCCCAAGAGCAACCCCAGCGCCTGCGTGTAGTAGGGGGTACGGCCTAGCCGTATAATCAAGCCATGCGCCTTTTGACCATCATTGAATCCCCCGTATTTACCCGGTACTGGCCCGACTATTGGACGGAGGAAGAACACGGCGAATTTATGAGCTTCATTGCTGGCAACCCCAGCGCTGGCGATGTTGTCCCCGGTTCCGGTGGTTGCCGCAAAGTGCGATGGAGTGCAGGCGGCAAGGGCAAGCGCTCAGGCGTGCGAGTGATTTACACCGCCCGTCTAGCCAGTGGCGTAATCGTGGCGCTGACCATTTACGGCAAAGGCACGACCGAAAACATCCCCGCGCACATCCTGCGCGAACTAGCAAAGGAGTTTGGCCATGAAACCAATGACTGACAAAGAGCTACAGCAGCGCGATGCAAGCCGCGACATTGGCGCAGAACTACTACAAGCCGTGCGAGATGTGAAAGCGGGCACAGTGGGCAAGGTCAACATGGTGGATACAACGATGGCCGCCCAAGCACGCCAGCGCTTAGGACTGTCACAGTCACAGTTTTCCCACCTGCTGGGGGTATCTGTGCGCACCTTGCAAGACTGGGAGCAAGGACGGCGTGAACCATCCGGCGCAGCCAAGGCACTACTGCGCATTGCCGCCATTCGCCCCGATGCCGTGCATGAAGCTATGGCAGGCTGAAAGAGACAGCCCCATGAAAGACCTGGCCACCCTCAAAGCCCAGCTACTGAGCAACCCAGACACCGCCCGCGAATATGACGCGCTAGAGGATGAATTTACCCTTGCCCATGAAATGACTGACAAAGAGCTACAGCAGCGCGACGCAAGCCGCGACATTGGCGCGGAGCTACTGCAAGCCGTGCGCGACGTGAAAGCGGGCACAGTGGGCAAGGTCAACACCACCCAATCGCATTCCCGCCCTGCCATCAATCTATCAAAATGATAGAATTAACACTATGCCACCATCCATACACCAGCTACAGCGCCATATCAGAACCAGCGCCCTGGATACCGCCCGCGTCTTTCTGACCTGGTGGTAATTACCGTGTACGAATTGGAGGGAACCTAATGTTTCATTACACCTTTGGCGGCCTGCAAGATGTTTATTTAATCAATGGCTACACCGTGCAACAAACCGCGCATGGTGAAGCCGTTTCATTTACCGATGGCGAAGGTTTAGAACGCGCCATTTGCACCGCCCTAGCTGGCAAGGAAAGCGCTCTAAGTGGCGCTGAATTGCGTTACCTGCGCACTGCTGGCCTCAAAATGTCCCAAGCCAGCCTAAGCGCCGTGCTGGGTGTTGATGCGCAAACCATAGCCCGCTGGGAGAAAGGCGAAGGCGCACCCAAAACCGCTGAAAAGCTGCTGCGCCTGGTGTACTTGGCACACGCCAAAGGGGACACACCCCTAAGCGCCGCCATCCAAAGCGCCAACGCCATTGAA
>JAHAYB010000174.1 GCA_018384835.1 Comamonas sp. | reverse complement strand
CGCCAATGCCTCGGATTTTTCTAAACAAGAACTTGCCGTCCAATTTGTATGCAGTTATCCACCCCTCGGCATAATGCACTGCAAAATCCGGGATTCTTTCTTTACCCTCCTCTTCACGCCCTTCAAGCCAGACCTCCTTGGTGGTGTCACGCTTTCGCGCCACAAAACCCGGCCCTCTTGCCGACAGGTAAGGCACATCCACGCCATCCAGCTGGCGCAACTTGGCCTCACCAACCATTTGCGCCGTAAAGTTGTCGCCGCCGAACTTCTTGTAGAGCATGGCTTAAATCCTCCGCGCCGACTTGGCCACATTCACATCCATGGCGTCCAGCTCAAAGTCTGCGCCGCCGTTGAGCAACTCAAAGCTATAGTGCGTCGCCCGCAGGCCGCGTCCCGTGTCCACGCGCTGCTGCGCGTTGTACTGGCTGGCGCGCCGGGCTTGGTAGGTGTACTGCTGCGCACCAGCTTGCACGCGCACCGACAGAACACCATCGCTGGCCGCATCCAGGTACACCGCGCTGACGTGCTTGAGTTCCTTGGCCCCAAGGTCAAGTAGCCCCGTACCGGCCCGTGCCTCGATGCGTTGGTCTGCATCCGTATTACCCTCTAGCAGGTACACGCCATCCTCGGCCACGCCAAAGTAATGCCCGCCAATCTGAGCGAACGAATCAAACCCATAGCGCAGGTAGCGGCTGACCGCGCCAGTGCGGACGTTGAACACCCACACAAAATACCCACCGTCATAGTCCTCGGTACCGCCCGGCATCTGCTGGTCAGGGTTGGGCTCCTGCCCGCCGCCAGTGAAGGATTGACCCTGCAAGCCATCCGCGCCACGCACCACCGAATCGATGTAGGCCAGCAGCGACATATCGCCATCCATGCTGCCCAGCGCCTGCCCTTGCGAAGACAGTGTGGCCCCCAGGATGGCCTGCGCGTCAAGTATCGTAATGATCTGCCCGAGCGAGTTGAGCACTACCGCTATCACTGCCGTTGCAACCATCTCGCTGAGTGAGTAAGCACCACCCCCGATCACAACACTCCCGATAGAACCCACTTCTCCGTACCCTTCGGCCTGGACGCATGCGAGCAACCCGTATTTCTGCCCGCTCGGCGCAATATCAAAACCGCCCCAGGCTACGCCCACGTACATGGGAGAAAGGCTGCCATCAATCTGGTTGCCGGTATGGCCAGATTTCAAAATCCCCAATCCATCGACCGGCGCAAGCGTGCCGTAGTGGTATGCATACGGCTCATACGGCCCTCCCCAAGCGGAAGACTCCATAGCCGCTAATATCCCCTTGCCGCTCATGCCCAGACCTGCCCAGCCGGTAGCAATCAACGGCGCAAGAGTCCCGGCGCCTTTATTGAAGACCCCACCGGCACCCGCAAGGCTTGCGAGAGTCCCGTCATGGACGCCCACAGGCCGGTCAGCCGCCACCCCAAACACAGGCGCCAACACCCCGCTCGCAATCCCGGTATGGTTGTTGATTGCATCAGCCTCAGTGATTTCATCATCTTGCAGATATAGGACTGCGTGTAGGCGCACACTACTCGGCATGATGCGCGGCATGAACTCAGAATCGCCCTCTGAAGATTCAATATCTACTCCAGATGGCGTTAGTCTCAGTGTAAATTCTGTCGTACCTACATACGCTCCACCACCTGCAATCTTCTGCCCATTCACCACAGGCCGCCACTGCCCCTGCGTCAAGTAAATGCCGTTTAATATATGGTCAGTAGAAATTCCGACACTATCTACAGCCAACCCAATATAAACGCCCAAAGACTCTCTTTTTACCTTGAATCGATACCCGGGTAATTTATCCCTATCAATATCAATTTGTGGCTGCTGGATAAAATCAATCGACATAGCCCCAGAGTTCCAGCCAGGGTTTGGCGACATGACGTTTTTAGAGCCTTCAATTTCTCCTTCATACCATTGGCCGGGGACATAGACAGTTTTGTATGTTTGGACATACATGCTTTTATACCCCTCAAACTTTTTGGGGGTAACATAATACTCCGTGCCTGATTCTGTATATACTGTTTCTTTGCCCCAACTGTATGTTGGCACAAGTTGATACTTATAACCATCATCCTTTTCAACGAAGTATCCCGGCACCCATTTCTGCCCAGTGACTGCAGGTACGTATTGGAGCACTCCTCTTTTCTTCAAGAAGCTCATCGGTTCACCCCTGCCTGGATGACGTAATTGCAGCCCCGGCCATCAGTCCAGAATGGTTTAGGTTTTGCCTCGCCGGCGCACAGATAAACAGAGAAGTTGGTTTCAACTTCTCCAAAACCAAGACTTACAAAGAAATAAAGCCCGCCATTACGCTCATCTCTATATGTCCAGTAATTGGGTATAGATGGAGCGTTCAATGTTGTGGCATCTGCACCACCAATTAAGCCGCCACGGACAAATTCAGGGCGCATTTCTACGCCGTAACGTCCAGAGCCCTCGCACATAATGATGTCGGTATCCACCACTACAAGGTCAGTCTGTGCTTCGTTCAACCTTACTTCTCGCAGCACGATCGGAAAACCGCCGTCAATATCGAACTCTATGTACGCGCCCGTTGAGAGCCCTTCATCGTCGATGTTTATGCGGACATACTCTTTTTGGTTTAGAAGGAATGAAACAGCTGATTCCAGAGTTTGTTCCGGCGACCAGGTAAAGTGCTCGATAGTCTTTCGGCCCCGGAAGTAACTAAACGTGCTTGCGAGGAAGGCATCGCCAGGCGCTTGCACAGCTTACGCCCCCAGGTACTGCGGCAGGCGCAGTTGGTAGAAGTCGATGGACTGCGGGTTGCCCGTGGCCAGCGTGGTGGTGCCCAGCATTAAGTCGCCAGTAGGGCCGACTGATCCCTGCACGCGCACCTTCGTTGCACTGGCGCTGTTGTCATCAGTTTTTGAGCACAATCGATAGTAAGTCGGCACCCCTACATCCAGGACATTACCAAGCCAAGATTGGTCAATGTCTTTCGTAATGACCCCTCCACTGGTGTTCGTAAACCGCATCCCTGTGCCTCCACCTTGCACCTCAATCTTCACTAGCAGCACCTCATTTGCCAACGCCGCATCAGCAGTCAGCGGCTCAGGGCCAGAGAAAATTCGCAGCTCCAAATTTGCTGCATTGAGTGCAGCAGTGGCACCCACATTGCCAGTCATAGCATCGGCCAAGCCAGTAGAAATTTTGATCATCGTCTCACTCCTTAACTAAAAAATTCCTGCGCCACCAAAATGCGCAGCACACCGCCCACCCCTGGGCGCTTGGGGCTGGAAAACCGCACCACACTGGCGCACAGGCCCGAAGTGCTGCCCTTGCCAGACCCATTGCTAATGAAGCCCCCTCGCACCTCCACGTCCTGCGTGAAAGTCAGCTCAATGGGGCTGGTTATGTTGTCCACGCGGCCATTGGCCACTGCGCCGAACACAATGGCCGGTCGGCCAGCACCTTCATACCCAGTGAACTCCTGTGCCACGCTGGGCAGCGCGGCCATCGTTTCTTCGCCTGTTGGGGTGTAGTTGCCCGTGAACAAGCCTGCAAACCACTGCCCAAACTGCGGCCCTTGCTTGAATGCCGCATTGGCCACGTAATTGAGCACCTCCTTGGGCATCACGTTGTGCCGCTGCTCACGGTCAATCAGATTGCCGTCCTTGTCCAGCGTCTCCACCGTGTAGGTAAAACCGCCCTTGCATTGCTCATGCATTGGTCACTCCTTGTTTGATAATTTGCGCATCCATGAAGCTGCGCGATGCGGCCACACTCACCCCAGTCCGTGCCTGGGTGGCGGCCACGATCTGCTCCACCCCGTCTTGCTCGCGCACCAGCAGCGCCGCGCTGTGTGGCTTGGGCAGGGCCAGCACCCCGTCATTCACGTTCTTGGCCTGCCCGTCTTCGGTGGCTTGCACCAGCCCCCGGTCACCCATCCAGTAGATGCCCCCACCCTCGCCGCGCTGCACGGCTGCGCCGCGTGGTGCCCCATACGGCAGCACCTCAACAATGGCTGCACCCGGTTCGTTGGGCAGGAAATACGTCTTGTCGGCCACGATGAACAGGCCAGCGCCCACCGGCTCCAGCAGCGTCACCTCAGCAGGAAACTGCATAAAGTCCTCTGCCGGGTCGTAGATGCCGTAGGCGTAGGGCTGGCTGGTGAACACCGCTGTACCGCGTGCTACCAACAACCTGCCCTGGTGCTGGCGCACGATATGCCCAGCAGGCATCGGGGCCATGTGCAGCGTCATGCAGCGCCCGCCCTGCTCAGGCGACACATACAGCGTTGTGCTGGTCGTACCAATGGGCAGGCGCTCGGCCAAAAACAATGCATCGCCGTTCACTGGCGACACGAACACATTCACCCAGGCCGTCAGCGGCTGAGTTGTCGCAGGGAGATGGATGATCAAAATGCCGCCATCAGGCACATCCGCCTGCACCGACACGCTGGCACAAGACTGCGTACCATCATGGCGCTCAAAGGTGCAAGCAACTTGGTACAGCCCGCCGGGCAATGAGCCGCCTGCCGAGGCCGACAACCCCGGCGCAGTGGGCGCATCCATCGTCGCCCGGGCCACAGCACCGCCACGCAACACCCACAGGCCGTAGCCATCGCTCAGGTACGTACCCATGGGGGTATCGGTGTAGGAAATCGGCGCACCCGGGTGCAGCTCGGCCATCAGCGCCTGCTTGGACAGCTGGCCACCCTCATAGGTCAAACGGCACAGCTGGTTGTAGTCGGCCACCAGAGCAGAGCCATCATCCAGCGCGAACAAGCCGCGCATCTGCGTACCGCCCAGGCGCTTGGCCCAGCC
>JAHAYB010000155.1 GCA_018384835.1 Comamonas sp. | reverse complement strand
GCGCTGGATGCCGCCTGCACCCAAGCACGCGCTCTGCTAGACAGCCGCCACGGCCAGCCCCAGGACGCGCAAGGCCAGGCCGTGCAGTTCTGGGTCGTGGGCATGGGCAAGCTGGGGGCGCGTGAGCTGAACGTCTCCAGCGACATCGACCTGATTTACGTCTATGAGCACGAGGGCGAGACCACCGGGCGCGATGCCACAGGCAAAGGCTGCATCAGCAACCACGAATACTTCAGCCGCGTCGCCAAGACCATCTACCAACTAATTGGCGAAGTGACGGAGCATGGCCAGGTGTTTCGTATTGACCTGGCGCTGCGCCCGCATGGCAACTCTGGCGCAACCGCTATTGGCCTGGCGGCGCTGGATAGCTACCTGCAAACCCACGGGCGCGAGTGGGAGCGTTTTGCTTGGCTCAAAAGCCGCATTCTTGCGCCGCGCAGTTGTGTGCAAAGCACCAATGTGCAGGCGCTGCGCACTGTGGTGCTGCCTTTTGTGTTTCGCCGCTACCTGGACTACAACGTGTTTGATGCGCTGCGCGACCTGCACCGCCAAATTCGCCAGCACGCCAGCCGCCGCAGCAGCGGCCAGCCGGGGCGCAGCCACGATGTCAAGCTATCGGCGGGCGGCATTCGCGAGTTGGAATTTACCGTGCAGCTCCAGCAAGTCGTGCGCGGCGGCCAGTACCCCGAGCTGCGCTGCCGCCCCACCCTAGAAGCCCTGCGCCGTCTGGTACGCGCCGAGCTAATGCCCGCCGACACTGCCGAGCAACTGGCGCTGGCCTACCGCTTTCTGCGCCAGGTAGAGCACCGCATTCAATACCTGGACGACCAGCAAACCCATGTACTGCCCACCGACGATGCCGACTTGGCTTGGCTGGCGCACAGCATGGGCTACGCCAATAGCTGCCAGTTTCTGCACCAACTCGATGCTTGGCGCGAGCTGGTGGCGCAAGAATTTGATGCCCTGCTAGGCGGTGCAGACCCCTGCCCCCAAGGCATTTGCCACCTGTGCGACCCCAACGACAGCCCCGGCAGCAGCACCCAGCCCCAGGCTGCTGTGCTGGCTAGCGCCCCCTCCGCCAGCAACCCCAGCAGCCCTAATAGCAAAGCCCCCAGCGGCCTCAGCCTGCAAGACCTGCCCCAGCAGCTCCCTGCCCCCCTGGGGCAGCGCGTTGCGCAATGGTGCAACAACCCCAAGCTGCGCCAACTGCGCCCCGCCACCTGCGAGCGCCTGCAACGCCTGCTGCAACAAACCGGCCAATGGCTACAAGCCCAGCAAATCAGCCCCGAGGCCGCGCTGCGCTTTGTGCAGTGGCTAGAACCCCTGCTGCGCCGCGACAGCTACCTAGCGCTGCTGCTAGAGCGCCCCAGCGTGCATCAACGCCTGCTGCATGTGCTGGGCGCTGCCACCTGGCCAGCCCGCTACCTGCAACAACACCCCGGCGTGATTGACGAGCTGGCCAGCGACCAACTGCTGCACGAGCGCTTTGACCCCGCCGCCTTCACCCAAGAAATCGAAACCCGCCGCCAAGCCCTGCGCAGCACCGGTGAGGACGATGATGAAAGCCTGCTCAACCTGCTACGCCGCGCCCACCATGCCGAAGTGTTTCGCACCCTGGTGCGCGACGTAGCAGGCGCTATCACCGTGGAGCAAGTGGCCGACGACCTCAGCGCCCTGGCCGATAGCGTGCTGCGCATCACCAGCCAATGGTGCTGGCCGCGCCTCAAACAGCGCCACCGCGAAGAACCGCAATTTGCCATCATTGGCTACGGCAAACTGGGCGGCAAAGAGCTAGGTTATGGCAGCGATTTAGACATCGTTTTTGTGTTTGACGACGAGGACGAACGCGCCCCCCAGGTCTATGCCGCCTTTGTGCGCAAGCTGATTAACTGGCTCACCGTCAAAACCAGCGAAGGCGACCTGTTTGAAATCGACACCCAGCTTCGGCCCAACGGCAACTCTGGCCTGCTGGTGACCAGCTTTGCCGCCTATGCCGACTACCAGCAACAGCGCGGCAGCAACACCGCCTGGACGTGGGAACACCAAGCCATGACACGCGCCCGCTTCATCCTCGGGCGGCCAGACTTAGAACCGCGCTTTGAGGCCGTGCGCCAAGCCGTGATGACCGCGCCGCGCAACCCCCAGGGGCTGCGCCAAGAGATTTTGGACATGCGCCAACGCCTGCGCCAAGCCTACCCCGTGGCCGCCGGGCGCTTTGACCTCAAACACAGCCCCGGCGGTATGTTGGATGCAGAGTTTGCCGTGCAATACCTGCTCCTGCTGCACGCCCAGCACCACCCCAGCTTGCTGGGCAATTTGGGCAATATCGCCCTGCTGCTACGCGCTGAAGAAGTGGGCTTGCTACCCACCAACACCGGCCAGCAAGCCGCCCATGCTTACCGCCAATTGCGCCGCTTGCAACATTTAGCACGCCTGAATGACAGCGCAGGGCCAGCAGATACGATTAGCATAGCCCCCTACCGTGATGCAGTGCTGCACCTGTGGCACTGCGCTTTTACTGCCGAGTGAGCCATGCATTTAGTTGAGCTAGACGTTAGTTCCATTCCCTTTGGTCAACCCCTACCCTTTCCCCTGCGCGGAGTCGGGGGCGTACTGCTAGTTAATAAGGGCCTTGTGATTCGCAGTAGCAAAGAGCTGCAAGACTTGGTAGTACGCGGCCAAACCTTGTACGTAGATACGGATGAAGCCGGCCCGGAGTACCGCAGCTATGTTGCCCGGCTTCAGTCCATGCTGTACACCGATAAGCCTTTGGGGGAAATTGCCAACGTGGCAATCCAAGTGGCGCGTGACACCTCTGAGCAAGAGAAAGTGAATCAGCACCCTGAATGGGAAAGCTGGCAACTGCGCTGGACCCAGTTGCTGCACAAGCCTAACCCCGCTACCTTTGCCGAGCAGTTTGACCGCCAGCTCAACGCCTTGCTGCGCTACACCAAAAAAAACCCCAACGCTGCCTTATTAGCGCTCATTCACCTCTCTGCCCAAGAACTACGCAACTACTGCGCCACCCACAGCATGTTGACCGCCGTCATCTGCACCCTGGTAGCGCATGAAACCCTGAACTGGCCTGCCCCCCATATCCGCACCCTAGCCAGCGCGGCCATGGGCATGAACTTAGGCATGGCCGCTTTGCAAGATGAATTGGCGCTACAAGGCGGCCCCTTGACCGCTGCGCAAGCCCAGGCCATTGATAGCCACGCCGACCGCTCTGTAGCCCTGGGCAAGGAGCTGGGCATTAGCGACCCCATCTGGGAAATGGCGGTGCAATACCACCACTACCGTGACCCCGGCCCCCTCGCTGAAAAGCCCATAGGCCGCCAAATGGCACGCCTGATTCAGCGTGCCGATATTTTTGGAGCGCGTATTGCCCCGCGTGCTGCCCGCCATGCCTCAGCGGCCACGCCTGCCATGAAAGCCTGCTACTACGACGAAACCCAAGCTGTCGATGAGGCCGGTGCCGCCATCGTCAAAACCCTAGGCATCTACCCCCCTGGCACTTGGGTACAACTGGCGAGCGACGAGATTGGCGTTGTCATCCAGCGCAACGCCCATGCGGCCACGCCCAAAATCTCGGTTTTCCTAAACAACCAAGGCATCCCCTGCGAGCCCTTGCCCCGCGACACTGCGTTGCCGCGCTACAAAATCAAGCAAACCATTGCACCTAAAGACTGGCGGGTGCATGTCTCAGTGGAGCGGCTGCTGGCGCTGCTGTAGCAGCAGGCGCGGACTCACCCACCCCCAACAACCCCCGTAATTGCGCAGGATTGCACAATAAATCTGCGCTGGAGCCTTGGTAAATGGCCATACCACGCTCCAGCACTAAGGCTTGGTCACTCAATTGCAAGGCCAAGCTAGGCTGCTGCTCTACTACCACCAAGGCCAACCCCTCTTGCTGACGCAGGTACAGCAAAGCCTGCACCAACTCCTGCACAACCACAGGAGCCAGCCCCTCGAAAGGCTCATCGAGCAGCAGCAGGCGCGGATTGGTCATCAAAGCGCGGCCAATGGCCAGCATTTGCTGCTCCCCACCAGATAGCTGCTGGCCATAATGCCCGCGCCGTGCGTACAAGCGCTCAAACAGGGCATAGACCTGCTGCACCCCCCAGCGCCCAGGGCGGGCAACAACAGCCAAGTTCTCCTGCACCGTCAAGGAAGGGAAGATTGCCCGCTCTTGCGGCACCCAGCCTAAGCCCACCTGCACACGCTGATGCACTGGCATTGGGCGCAAGTCCTGCATATGCCAGCACACACGCCCAGCCATTATTTGGGTGTGCCCCATCAACGTCTCTAGCAAGGTGGTTTTGCCTGCACCATTGCGCCCCAAAATGGCTAGGCTTTGCCCCGTTGGCAAGCATAAGGACAGCGCTTGCAACACCACTGCACGCCCATAGCCCGCCGTCAAAGACTCACAAACTAGCAAGCTCGTCCCTTCCTGCCTGCATATTGCTTGAAAGCAGAGCAAGCGATAAAAATCCCATCATGCTTGAAAAATAAGATAAAAAAGGCAAAATACCCCCATGGCCTGCCGCTGATGGTTCATGGCTCATAAAGATTGTTTTCAAACCGATAAGTCTGCTAACGGCATTAAAAATCAAGGGGAAAATCATGCACATCTCATCACTAGAGCACCACTACAACCCGATTCAGTGGAACCAGCCCCAGGGTGCCAACTTATACTCCACCGGGGCATCGGGGCCAGCGCCGGTGCGCCCTGTCCACCCCACCAACGCGGTAGAGTCGGTGGATAAAATTGGCGAAGGGGTGATTGTCACCATCCGCAGCCCCGAGCGCCCTACCGACCGCAGCGCCAACGACTTGGACTGGACCAGCAAGGACGACCGTCCAGAAAAAGCCCTCAAAGTCCAAAAAGAAGAGCAAAGCAACCAGCCCCTGACCAAGCGGCTGGTGGAATTTATCCAGAACATGTGGCGCGTCAATGCCCTGGCAGAAGATGCCTTGCACGAGTCCAACCGCATCGACCAGCACCAGCGCAGCCTCGTGCAAGTGCGCAACGACGAGCCTCTGGTCTATGAAGACCCCCGCGTCAAACGCACCGGCGGGGCCAGTAGCTTTAGCCGATAAGGCCGCACGCAATAACTCAGCCCGCATGGCGCGGTTGCCCTTCTTTATCCAGCGAAACCTAGACCCAGCCCATTGGAAGGCTGGGTTTTTTATCTGCAATAGCGGCTCGTACGGGCGCTGCTTAAAAGCCCCACACTTCGGGGGATAATCATTGCACCTAGGGCGCAGCGCCTGCCAAGCAATGCGCCCCCTCATCAACGCATAACCGCCCCTATAAAACACCTCAAGCAGCCAACACCATGACCCGCAAATACACCGCCGAACATATTTGGATTGATGCCCAAGACCCCGATAACGCCCTCATCGGAATCACCGAGCACGCCCAGCAAACCTTGGGCGATGTTGTCTTTGTGAGCTTGCCCACACCCGGCACCGCATTAACCCAATGGCAAGTTGCCGGGGAGATTGAGTCGGGCAAAGCCGCCGCCGATTTGTACACCCCTGCCAGCGCCAGCGTGCTAGAGGTGAACCAAGAGGTGCTAGACGACCCCAGCCTGGTCAA